>JAPLDN010000265.1 GCA_026391755.1 Bacteroidota bacterium | reverse complement strand
TAAGCTGCGGCGCACATCTCACTGAACTTTGCCGTACACGTATCGGGACTTACTTTCTCAGGGATGCATGGGAAATGGAAAACATAAACCGGTTTTTATTTACAAATGATGAATTGAAAGGCTCATGAAAACGGTTTCCTATCCTTTATTTTCCGATGAGTACTTCATGAATGAAGCGCTAAAAGAAGCACAGAAAGCCTTTGAAAAAGACGAAGTTCCCGTTGGGGCTGTAATAGTATGCGATAAGCGAATAATCGCCCGTGCCCACAATATGACCGAAACCCTGAATGATGTCACTGCCCATGCCGAGATGCAGGCATTTACTTCAGCTGCTGATTTCCTGGGAGGGAAGTACCTGAATGAATGCACTTTGTTTGTAACCTTAGAGCCTTGTGTCATGTGTGCAGGGGCTTCTTTCTGGACCCGGATCGGGAAGGTAACCTATGGAGCACGGGATGAGAAGAGAGGATTTACACTTACAGGGCAGCCGCTCCTGCACCCAAAGACGACTATGGCAAGCGGGATATTAGAGCTTGAATGCCAGCGCTTGCTTAAATTATTTTTTGCCCGGAAGAGGAATAAATAATACAGTGATGAAACAGAAAATAATCAATGTTGATTTAAAAGTGAACCTTGACCCACTGATCAATTTCACACAGGGTATTTTTCAGAAGAAAGAAATAAAAATCATTACAGAGGAACTCTCAAGGGTCGCTGGATTTCTTTGGGACAGAAGATGGGCCGAGAGGAATGCAGGCAATATTTCGGTTAATATCACTTCATTGTTTTCGATAAAGGACCTGGATAAATTTTCGACGTATCCTTTTCTGCCTCTTCCCAGGGAATATGCAGGACTAAAGCGGCAGCTCCTTCTTATCACCGCAGCAGGATCCAGGATGAGGGATCTTGCCGAGGATCCTTTGGAGGAATTATGCCTGGTGTATATCAGTGATTCGGCTACAGCATACCATATCATTGCGCCTGAGCGAATAGAGAAAAAACCTATGCCCACTTCGGAACTTCCCACACATCTTGCTATTCATGAAATGCTATGCAGGACTAACGCTCCGGAAAAGGCCCTGGTTCATTCCCATGTAACCGAGCTTATCGCCCTTACACATAACCCAAAGTTTCTTTCGGCCGAATCACTGACGGGGATACTTTGGAAAATGCATCCCGAAACGGTTATGTTTCAGCCAAAAGGATACGGGTTCGTGCCTCACACCATTCCCGGTACTGAAAAGATCGCAACACTGACAGCCCGTTGTTTCGAGAAGAACCCTGTGGTGATCTGGGAAAAGCATGGTGCTATGGCCATAGGGAAAACTATTTCGGAAGCCTTTGATGAACTTGATCTGGCTGCAAAGGCTGCTGGTATATTCCTCAGTTGTGCCCGTACCGGATTAGAGCCCGATGGACTGACTGATGAGGAAATTGCTGAGATCAGGCAGCATTACCATTTGTAAAACCGGGTTCCTTATTGCCTTCTTCATTCTCAGCACTTATTTCTTTTTTCATTTTTATTGACTGCAGATACTTTTTACCCCCGTATGCTGCCCCGATTCCCAGGAGGATTCCCAGTCCTCCATCAATGGGAGCGCCTGCCGGACCCTGGTCCCCGCCCATTCCATGTTCAGAAGGAGGAGGAGGGGGCCCCGGATCATCACTTACTGCAGGTAAAGCAGTTCCCAGCATTAATCCGCATCCCATAACAATCAACTTTACCATTGTGTTCATAATCAATATTATTTAATGAATAAAAGCTTCTTCGAAACAGAGGAATTGCCTGTGCTAAGGCGCACTACATAATATGCAGGGGCGAGATTAAGTCCGACTTTATTAATTCCGGGGGGGATGTGTTGTTCCATCACCATTCTGCCTGCCATATCATAGATGCAAAGCATCTCACAACCCATGAAAGCCTCCAGTCCTTCTATCCTTAAATCTCCTTTTTCGGAAAACAGCCTGATCGTTTTCGAGGCATTGGGCATGCTGCTGCCGGTAGTATTATTGAAATGCAGGAAAAACCTGTCATTTTCGCAGTCCTGGTTGCTTACAAAAATATATGTGTCATCTGCCCTGAGGTTGACATTATGGTTTTCAAGCCTGTCTTCCAGGTATACGGCATCCTCGTTTGATAACGTTTCAATACCTGTGAAATGAAATGTCAGGGTGTCGGACTCCCCCTTTTTTATTCCAATAGGGATAGTCCTGCTTCCCGCAGGGATAAAATCCTGCAAAATTGAATACATTCCTGATTTCATCAGAAAATACAATTGTGGTGCATATTTAAATCCAAACATTTTTGAGACGTTAAACATGGAATCAGGAAATTCAGGCCGCTGCTTCGGGATATGTAAAACGCTTTCATCCTTATAAGAACCACCTGAGAGAGAAATCCTCAGCCCCATACCGCCGTGTTGTTTATATGACTGCTGATTGCTATGGGTCCTTGAAGAGGCAGGGATGACGATAGAAGGGAATGGACCGTAAGCCCGGATAAAAAATCCCTGCATCGCAGGAATAATCCCATCGGTAAGAGTCCCGGCAAGCCCGTTCCAGGTTTTATAATTTCCCGAAGCGGGGTCCCAAACCCATACGGCATTCCTTATATCGGTTTTATTCCAGCTTTGAATGTCGGCAAATAAAGCCGAGGTGTAAGGATTACCAACGAGATTAAAACCAGGGTAATTCCCTGCTGTGAACGATACCGGCACAGCCAGGTTGGAGTTGGTTACAGTCCCCGAAAAAGTCTTGATTTCATCCGATGCCGAAGCCATTAGATATCCGACGCCGGGACGGAAGCTGCGGTCGTCGGCTGGCTGGAAAGAAGTGTTCCAACTGCCTGATTCGGTTTTTGAGTTCACCCAGAGTTCAAAAGATTCATCCCAGCGATAGAAATCGGTACTGCGATCGGGAGGATCAGCCACGAATCCGGGTTGGATGTTCTGAGCCGAAACAGGGGAAGAAATTAAATGATAATTGGCGTCATTTTCAGTCAGGTATTGTGAAATAAATTTCTCGGCTCTCACTGTTCCGCTGCCGGTTATACAACCATAGTGAATGAAGGAACCCGTTGCAGCAGTGCTGCTTCCGGCTTGAAGGAACAGCCCATCCGCAGTATTCAAATTAAGGTTACCATTTAAACTGACAGCCCGGTTCTGAGGAATTACAAAGCGGCAAGGGTTTTGGATGTCCAGGTCCCCATTGATAGTAATATCTCCCGTACTTGCCGTCTTGTCTCCCGAACCGCTGAGGATCAGATGCCCGTAAGATGCAGGATTCCCAACATCCTGATCGCCGCTACCTGAATACTCCACTGTTGAAGCCGGTCCGAAAACGTAGGAATTATTTGAAAACCCGATCGTCCCCCAGCTGCCGGAGGTAAAGTTGAACAGACCTCCATCATTGATGGTTGTGGTATGACATGCGGTACCGCTGTTTGTGCAGATTACGGAAGCCGTATTCACAGTACCTCCGCTGTTGACGGTAAAAGAAACAGTGTATGCCGTGGAGTTATTGTCGGTGGTGAGGTACAGTATCCCTCCAACCGAAAGACTGCCGTTCACTGTGATGGAACCCCCGTAGCTTGAGCCGTTAGAGGCATTGGTGCCGTCAATACAAACATTTCCAGGACTCCCTGAGTTCCCAGGGCAATTCAGGGTACTTCCAGGATTTATTATAAGGTGGAAATTTGACGCTGATTTATTGTTGAAGAATGCAGTTCCGTTAAACCTAAGGTTGACATTCATTGCAAGAGTGAGTGAAGTGGAAGAATTCAGGCCCGTATTTTTCCTCATCCTCGATGCATCAAATGACCCGCTTCCGCTGATCAGGCAGTTATTACCTTCAATGTTAAACGATATCCCGTCGTAAATATTTCCGTTCCCGATAATCCCGTTGCAGATGATATTCCCGTAAATATCAACATACCTCTGGCTTCCGCTGGTATTCGCATAGAGCTTTCCACCTGTTTCAACAATAAGGTTTGTGCAGGATTTTGTTCCGCTGCTTGGAATGGTGACCGTATGGCCCGCTTTGACGGTCACATTGTCGCCCTGGACAGGGACAACGCTTCCAACCCAGGTACTGATACTTGTCCATGAACCCGATTGTGCCGTTACTATATCCGCGGCTACCCCTTTGACAGAAACCCAGGTCAGCAGCAAGCATGCCACTGCTCCTGAAATTTTTTTCCCCTTCATAAGCATTTTTATGCTTAATCCGGGAAGGAAGAAAAAGTGATAGGATCAAAGAAGAAAAAGCAGCCTATTTTTTATGGACGGGTTTGTGATAATAGATCTTCCCTTTGGCACTTTTTGAATATTTTGTGTGTTTAATAGTATGCGGAGGTGCCGGGGTGGCTCTTTTGCCATTGATGTATTTTGCTATAAAAGCATCCGGAATTTCTTTTGAAGTGCGAAGCTCAGACATCAGCTTTTTTGCTTCAGCAAGATCGGTAAACGAACCAATGGTATAACGGTGCCAGCCGCCGGAGTATTCTTTTGAAACAGTCTGGCTTAGTTTTAGTTTCTCGCGTATCTGTTCTGCACTATATGTATCCTCTTTGAAAGCGAAGACCTGAACCCTGTATGAAATGCCTTTAACCGGAGCGACCATGATATTGGTATCTTCATTGTTTTCCTCCGAAGGCGGAGGAATATTGGGTACCAGGATGGGTTGAGCCGGCTTAAGAGTATCTTGTGAAGGCAAGGGCGGCGGAAGCTTAGGATAATGGAAATCCGCCAACCGTAGCATCAAGCCGGTCTATAGCCAGACTTCTGACAGTCCATTCGAGCCCAAGGTTTACTTTATCTTTTATGCTGAAATAGGCGCCGAGACCTGCCGGAATTACAATATGGGGATTAATTTTTTCCCAGCTTCCGTCAGTTGCGATAATTGCATCTGTTGTGATATCTTTTTTCTTGGTAATCCAATTCACAGCGCCAGCACCTATAGTCCCGTAAACAAAGAAAAACCGCTTGGGATTGTATCTAAGTATGAGGTTTGAAAAGTTAATGGTTGTATTCAGGTTTAATTCAAAAAGAGTGCTTGTAAAGTACTGGTTACAGGGGCTGCCGTCCTTATACTTAAGCTTTTCGCCGGCTAACTGGCCCCAGAGAAACTGGCCCCTTAACATGAAAACATGGCTCAACTGCCGGTTTAATGACAATGTCCCGGCATAGCGAATCTCATTAATTGGGCTGGTTGCGGGCAGGTATTTATATTCTTTTATATCGCCGAAAAAAATATTCGGACCCCCGCTGATACTAATTGACCAATTATCGAAAAACCGCTTGCCAAGAGTGCCAATAGTTTGGGATTCCACCCTGGAGCCTAAAAACAGCAAAAAGAGGAGGATTAGGAATGGAGTTTGTTTATGCATGGAGTACCCGCTGGATTAAGATCTGGCGTAAAGATACTCGCATAAGAAAGGGGAAAAATAGTTGTTTCAAGAACTTTATTAACAGCCCATTGTTACTTCTTCAGCTGCAGGGCCCGTGTAAAATCGGTCACAGAGTTTGCATAGTCTCCCGTGGCTTTAAGGGCAAAACCACGGTAATAATAACCATCGGAGTAGTCGGGTTTTAATTGGACCACCGTATTGAAATCCGCAACGGATTTTTTATATTCAAGCATTTTCAGGTAAACAAGTCCGCGGTTACACAGCGCATCAATACCCTTTGAATTTCTCCGTATAGCGGCCGAGAGATCAGAGAGAGCTTTTCCGTATTTTTCCATAAATGCGTATAGGCAGCCTCTGTTATTGTACCCCATGTATGAACGGGTTCCGCCGAGAAGCAGGTTATAGGACTTCATAGCCTGAATATTGTCACCCGAAAGCCTGTACATATAACCCAGGTCGAGAAGGATCAGGGTGTCTTCGGGCGTCTTCAGGTCATGCACTTTGACTAGCATATCGATAGATTTCTTGTACCGTCCAAGCTTGTAGCTGTAAGTCCCATAATTGTAATAAGCTTCAAGAAATTTTTCCTCCCTTATACAGAACCCATACAGGGCATCGATAAGAAGAGTATCGGTGGGTTTGTTCAGCACCTGGTTGGTACCAAGGATATAGGAGATAAAGACTCTTTCTTTAGTGAATTCAGCATTATTCCAGTAATCGGGTTTCATAAGTTCCTGACCGGGAACATTCAATGTGGCGCCACAGATGCTCAGGATGCTGTCCTTCATGTGCAGCTGCATAAAAGAAAGGGCGATGAAGAAGTTGCACATATTACGGTTGATATTCGTATCCTGCCTTGCAATCTTGAAATCGCGGATAGATTCATTATACATTCCCTGTTTAAGCAGGCTGATGCCACGGTAAAAATGAATTGCGCTTTTGGCGTTGCTTTTAGGGAACAGGTCATCCTTGTATTTATCGGCCAGTGTGGAAAAATCTGTTTTATATTCCAAAATACAGAGTTCTCTTAACGGGGGTATCTGATCTTTCCCCTGTTTGTCGTTTGGGTTCTTGCCGGTCTTATCCTGAGTTTTGGCAGCAGCCTTTTTCTGGGCACCGCAGAACAGGGGTATCACAATGATAATCAATAGAACGGCTAAGACAATACACTTTTTCATGGAAGGCAAATATAATGCTTTTGAGAAAAATATCATGAATGCTTCTCCTAAGATATCATTGGATTATTAACAATACTATCGGGGTTTTAAGTTTGAATGCATTATTTTTCAATTGGTCCATTACCCGGGCTCCAGGGTTGCACTTCCTTATGTTTCTTTTTACGGGGATAAAAAACAGGAGTCCATTCCACTTCAATATAAGCGGCGGAAACCGGAATATTAGGGTTGAAATTCCAGCCATTATAGTTTTCCAATGCCGCTCCCGGGAAAAGAAGCTGGTAGTCAAGGGTTAATGCAATTGTATGGACCGGTGAATAAGTGAACGTAATTTCAGCCTGGTGCAAAAAACTCTTGGGAACCTTGACCACCATGATCCTGAGGCTGTCGGGATTGAATTCACGGACATAAGGATGGGCCAGGCTGAACCAGTGATATGCGGCTTCAATGCAGAAATTATGAGTGATATCGAAGGTTGCAACAAAATACAGGTTGTTAAGGCCGGGGTGAAGGTTAAGGCGGTAGGTATTAAGAAGAGGACTTCCATTGCCTAATGAACGGGTCATATTCCCGTAGAGCATGCTGAACCCGTGCACCATCCATTTATTTTCCGCTGTATCGGAGTAATTATCACCGCTCATATGCTCAAAGGCAGGCATCAGGTTCAGCCATGGTGTGGCTCTGTAACTTACATATGCAGCAACATACCAAGCGCTCAGTAAGCGGCCGTCGTTCACATGCCCGAACTGGTAATACCCGGCCAGGTTGAAGTCCCAGTCATCAAGCGACAGCCATCCGGAACCTCCAAGGGTGTTGCGGCCGTAAAGCAGGGTCTTGTCATACCCGTTATCATCGGCAGTGAAAATATTCATCAAGGTGAGAGAAAGCTGGTCGTCGAATAAGCGCTTATAAGCATACAGATAAGACATGTACCTGTAACTGTTGACTAAACGGTTTGTGCTGAAAATTCCTACGCCAGGGTCAAACTTATTCGCAGCAAATCCCAGGTCGGCCATGAAGCTGGTATCGGGATCAAGATAATGGGCAATGATCGCGTTATGGCTTGTAACAAGGCCGTTAAAGTCCCGGGCCGCGAAAAAGCGCTGATCATCATAACTGATTTCTATCCTCCCGGCCTGGAGGGAAAAATACTTGGAAAAATAATATCTGAACCAGGCTTCATAAAATCCGGCGTTAACCAAACCCGGTGGCTGGATCGAAGAAAGGGTTGTTCCCTTATTATAGGTCACAAATAAAGAGGTGTAAGCGTTCCATTTTTTTCGCAGGTATTTCAGGTCAAGTTCCGCAAATCCGGCAAAATTCAATGTTTTGCTGTTCAGTGAATCCGAGATGGTCCGGTGAAGGTTCATCTGTGAAAGCCTTCCGTCGATATCGCCCGAAAGTATAAACTGGGCCCTGGCCGGCTCAACCAGGCATGTCATCCGCAGTATAACAAGCAGGCATAAAATTTTGCAGCAAAGGTATTTATTAGGCACTGTATGCTGAATAGTATTAATGGCGGGCAAAAATAAGGTATTTGGTATAAAGTCCTCATTAATATTGTGTCTTAATCTCCGGCCGTCAGCTCTCTTTTTGTACTTTTGCCCGGTCATTTCAACATTTCATTAAAACACCAGGTTATTTATGAACCAGTTCCGAAAGCTTAATACCATTGCCGGCTGGGTGGTTTTTGCCATTGCCGCTATCGTGTACATCAAGACTGTAGAGCCCACTGTAAGCTGGTGGGATCCGGGCGAACACATTGCCACATCGTACAAACTGCAGATCGGACATCCTCCCGGGGCACCTACCTTCCAGCTGGCTGCACGTGTTCTCTCGCTTTTTGCTTTCGGGGATACAAGCAAAGTCGCATTAATGATCAATATGATTTCGGTTCTCAGCAGCGCTTTCGTTATCCTGTTCCTTTTCTGGACTATAACTATGATCGCGAAAAAGCTTGTTGTTCCTAAGGGAAAAGAGATGACTAATGAGAAGATGTGGACTATACTTGCCGCCGGATTCATTGGTTCAATGACCTTTACATTCACCGACTCTTTCTGGTTTTCGGCAGTTGAAGCAAACGTATTTGCCATGTCATATTTCTGTACTTCGGTGGTGGTATGGGCTATATTTAAATGGGAAGAAGTGGCTGATGAAAAACACCATTACCGCTGGCTGATCTTCGTCTCATTCATGATCGGTCTTTCAATCGGCGTACACCTCCTGAACCTGCTTACCATCCCGGCACTTTCCATGGTTTACTATTTCAGGAAATACAAGCCCACAAAATGGGGTATTGTAATTGCCCTGGGTATTTCATTCGTACTTGTTGCCACCCTGATGTATTTCGTGATCCCGTGGATTCCCAAACTGGCAAGTTATTTCGAGCTCTTATTTGTGAACGGGTTTGGACTGCCATTCAATTCGGGGACTATTGTTTATTTCCTGATTTTCTTCGGCCTGCTGATCTGGGGATTATGGTATACCAGGCAGAAAGGAAAAACAGTTGCAAACACCATCCTCCTTTCGCTTTCTTTTTTACTTATAGGTTATTCTGCATTTATCTCTCTTGTAATCCGGGCAAATGCCGATACTCCTATCAATGAAAACAAACCAAAAGATGCGCTTACACTGGTCTCATTCCTGAACCGAGAACAATATGGCACCTGGCCTTTCCTTTACGGTCAGTATTATACGGCACCTGTCATCTCCTATGCCGACGGAAGTCCTATTTATAAAAAAAACACTACCACAGGCAAGTATGAGGTTGTGGATGACCGCAAGGGTACAATTCCTGTTTATGATCCCCGGTTCACGACGATTTTACCTCGAATGTACTGTACGAATCAGGAAAGACCCGGAAGTTCTGAATTCTTTAAGAACTGGGGAGGACCCGGTGTCCCGATGGAAATTACCGGACAGGATGGCAAAACGGAGACTGTCAACAAACCAACTTTCGGTGAGAATCTGAAATTTATGTTCACCTACCAGCTTAACTGGATGTACCTGCGTTATTTCCTCTGGAATTTCTCAGGGAGGCAGGATGATGTCCAGAGTTTCGGAAGTATAAAGAACGGCAACTGGATTACCGGAATCCCCTTTATTGATAAATACCATATTGGGAATTCTTTAAGCGATCTTCCCGACAGCGTGAAAGCAAGAGCTTCGCATAAATACTTCATGCTGCCTTTGATTCTTGGGCTTATTGGGTTTTTCTTCCAGCTGAAAAAAGATTCCAGGAACAGCGTTATTGTAATCCTGCTATTCTTCATGACAGGACTGGCCATAACCCTGTATCTGAACCAGAAGCCGTTTGAACCCAGGGAAAGGGATTATTCCTACGCGGGCTCATTCATGGCATTCTCGATCTGGATAGGCCTTGGAGTCATCGCGCTGGTTGATTTCCTCCAGCGCAAAATAAAGCTTAAGGGGCTTCTCCCGGTGATCCTGGTAACGGTATTTTCAACCCTTCTGGTTCCAGTAATTGTTGCCCAGCAAAACTGGAAAGATCATGACAGGAGCGGCAAATTTGCAGCCAGGGACTTTGCGGCAAACTACCTGAACTCATGTGACAAAAACGCTATACTTGTTACTAATGGCGACAATGACACCTTCCCGCTTTGGTATAACCAGGAAGTGGAAGGTGTAAGAACTGATGTCAGGATCGTCAACAGGGAACTTGCCTCAGGCGCATGGTATATTGAACAGTTGTATAAAAAGATGTACGAATCGGATCCTGTTGCATTCACTATTCCAATTGAAAAGTATCAGCCCGGAACCAACGACATCGTCATGTTCTATGATGTGGGTTTCCAGGGTTACGTGGAGTTGAAGGACTTTATAGATTTCATAAGGAGCAGCGACCCCCAAACCTATATAACCGTTCAGAGCGGCGAGAAGGTCAAGTTCTTCCCTGCCAAGAAGATCAAGATCACCGTGAATAAGGAAAATTGTCTGAAATATGGCATCGTTCCTGAATATTTCAAAGATAAAATGGTGGATTCGATTACGTTTAATATCAAGTCGAACCTGCTTTACAAGAATGATATCATGACGCTCGATATGATTGCCAGCAGTGATTGGAAACGGCCAATCTATTTTGCCGCCCCGAATTCAGTCCGCAATTTCCTCGACATCGAAAAATATTGCTTTATGGAAGGCTGGATATATAAGTTCATGCCTGTTAAACCTGATTCGAGCAATTATATACCCTCGCTTGGAAGCATTGATGCAATTGGCTCTTACAATATCGCGATGAATAAATGCAAATGGGGCAATCTTAATGATCCCAAGGTCTATGTTGACCCCGAAAGCTATAATAATTCAATGAGACCCAAGATGGATGCATTGTTTGTTGGCCAGATGCTTCTCGAAAAGGGAATGAAGAAGGAATGCAAAGCGCTGGCCGACCAGTACATGAGCCAATTCCCTGATCCAAAATTCGTGTATGATATGTACAACCTGCCCTTTGTCGATATGTATTATAAGACAGGCGACACAGCTTCTGCAGTAAAACTCAGCAGCAGGATTGCTGATGTCATGGGTCAGAACCTTGATTATTATGGTTCGTTTTCAGCTTCGGATAAAACCGTGTTCAGTGAGGATATACAGACTGCTGTTGAGGTCCTGAACAGGCTTAAAGCTTCTGCGGACCAATACAAACAGCCAAAACTCAGTGCGAAAATAGATGTACTGATAAAACAAAAGAATCCGGGAATTTAATACTTCAGATTGCCCGGAAAGACCCGGAAGGAGATGCATGCTTTTCATCCTCTGCCGAAAAAGGCAGAATATTGCGTTTTACTTTCACGCAGTGAATCTTAGAAATCACATTTAACCTGCCAGAATTCCCTGGTGTCAAGGTCCATCATGCTCAAAAGGCACCTGTGTCCGGCGCCTGTATCCATCATCCAGAGGTTAGCCAGTTTGGTGGGTTTATCCTGCATGATCAGCTGGGTAGGAGAATGCCCTATAAATATTTCGCTGAACTCCCCGAATACTTTTCCTTCCTCCTGGTAATCTATCGCTCCGTGGTAAAGTGAGCGGTCCCACAGCAGTGTGAGCCTGTCTCTCTTCTGGCTTTCAAAAGGCCTGAAACGATCAAACCCGGCATGAACAAAAAGTCTGTTTTTCTTATCGATATAATAGAGACGGGCCTTTGAATAAAAATCCATATGGCGACTCACTGCATCCGGATGTTTCTCATAATCGTTAATGGTAAACTGCCCTCCCTGGAACAGCCAGTCGGGCGTCTTTATACCTGTCCTCAGGTATTCGAAACACCAATAATCATGATTCCCTTGAACATAGACCAGGTTACGGAGCTTCATTAATTCATCAACGACTTTCACCGGCTCGGGCCCCCGGTCAACAAGATCGCCAAGGCTTACCAGGAGGTCTTTTTCATAATCGAACCCTGCTTTACGAAAAATCTCCATAAGGGCGGTGTAATTCCCGTGAATATCGCCAATGACAAAGTTTCGCGGCATTTTTACATTCTAGTTCTTGATTATTTTCTTTTTTACTATTCTTTCGGATGACTGTATTGTAAGCAGAAAAATTCCAGGGGAAAGACCAGCAAGGTTGATGACCCATTCGGATTCGCCTTGAGAAAGCTGTTTTTCTGCTAAATACAAAGTTGCCCCAAGTTCATTTACCATGCAAACTTTGAAAACATTTTCCATGGGATTCGTAAAATCAAGAAATAGCTTCCCGTTTGTAGGATTTGGATGAATGTTAACCGTGAATGCAGGTTGATCTTTGATTCCGACTGCGACCGCATGGATGATATTCGAAGTATCGGAAATGCAATTATCCACTGAGACAATGGTATAGTAGCTCCCGGTAAGGGAGACAAAGAGGCGATCGAGGGTGTCGCCTGGTAAAGGCTGGTTATTAAAATGCCATTGATTACCATAAGGGGCATTGGAGACCAGGGTGTCGTTCTGCACCAGTGAAATAACAGGTTGAGCCGGAACCGGATTTAATGTGACAAAAAGGCTTGAGGAAGTTCCATTTCCGCATGCATTGGTCCCATATACTGTAATTTTGCCCGATTGAGCGTCGGGCAGATAGGTGACATGGATTACATCGCTGTTGAAACTGCCTTGAAACATTGCCCCTGCAGGCAGGGTCCAGTAGTATCCGCTGGAATTGGCAATTGGGGAAACGGAGTATTCCTCCCAGAATGCCGGAGTGCAGAGCAGGGCAGGTCCTGCAATGATTGAAGGAGATGAAGGCAGCGGTCCTACAATTACAAGAAGAGAGTCGGGTACAGCCGCCTCGCATCCCGATGCATCGGAATATGTTACAGAGATAAAACGATTGCCCGCATTATTCCATTGTACAGTCACGGATGATGTACCTAGACCTGTAAGGATAGTATCCCCGGACGAGATGTTCCAGGTGTAATTTTGCTGGTTTGCCTCGGTGAAATAGGCTTTAGCCCCTGAATTGATGCAAACGATGTTATTGCCTGAAATACTCGGGAGAGGGCGGGGATGGATAGTGATAGTTTTATAAGTCGGAGACAGGGGATTACATCCCATTGGAGAAGTATAGGTGACGGAAAGGGTTCCGGGTCCAGCGTTACCCCAGCTGACAGTAACAGAGTCAGAAGTATGGCCCGAAGTGATAGTCCCGCCGGAGGATATGGTCCAAAGGTAATTATTCATGCCACTTTCGGTGGAATAGACCTCTCCTGTTGAGTTTTCACAAGCGGAAGTATTCCCCTGGATGGAAGGAACGGGCAGGGGGAAAACAATAACATTGAACACGGTGGGAGAGGCAGCAGTGCAGTTGTTTGCGTTGAGGTAATTCACCGAAACGCTGCGGGGCCCGGAACTGGTCCAGGTCACATGAATGGTATTTGTTCCGATGCCCGACACGAAGCTCCCTCCCGGGGAGATAACCCATGAATAGTTATGCATACCACTTTCGGTTACATATGTTCCTGTTTCGTTCATACACAGGCTGTCGTGTCCTGCAATGGAAGGGATGGGCAAAGGATTCACTGTAACGTTTTTAACTGCCGGGGCCAGGGCGAAACAGCCGAAGGAATTGGCATAATTAACAGAAACAAACTGTGCCCCTTCCAGATCCCAGCGAACCGTGATAGCGGGAGTTCCCTGACCAGAGAGAATGGTTCCCCCTGATGAGATGTACCATTGGTAACCAGCCTTCCCCGGTTCAGTTGAATAGACATTCCCAGTAGTCCCAGCACATATAGATGCCGGGCCGGTGATGGAAGGAGCAGAGGGCAGGGGATTAACAGTCACAATGACGCTGTTGGTATTTGTGCATCCGGTGGCAGTGATCGATTCAGTTAAAGTATACAGGGTTGTAACAATTGGTGTAACTATTGGATTTGAAAGAGTTGAAGTGAATGTGCCGGGGAAAGAAGTCCAGTTGTATGTATTACCGGCAACAGGGGCAGCTCCGAGCTGTGTGGTTGCATTCAGGCAAATGGCCCTGCTGGCCCCTGTAATTGCTGCAGGTCGCGGATTAACAGTTACAATGATACTATCTCTTCTTGTACATCCCGTAGCATTGATTGTTTCAGTCAGTGTATACCTGGTTGTTGCCAGGGGTGTAACTATTGGATTTGCCAGGTTGGAAGTGAATGTACCAGGGAAAGAAGTCCAATGGTATGTACTTCCGGGAACCGGGCCAGTTCCTAAGGTTGTACTTGAATTAAGACATATAGAAATGTCTGGCCCGGTGTATGCCGATGGCGATGGATTGACCGATACAAAGACGGGGGTTCTTGAACTACCGGCAAAACAGGTACTATCCTGGATAAAATACATCGTGCTGCTGATTAGCGCAGGTGTCGTGAAATTCTGTCCGCCCCCAAGCCAGTTGCCTCCTGCGGGAGAATCATACCAACCCAGGATTCCGCTACCGCTTGCGCTGAGGATTGTACTGTGCCCTGAACATACCGTCAGGTTTGTAGAAGGCGTCGTATTAACAGGAACGGAAGGTAAAGCACAGGGGGTGTATTCCCAAAAATCCTTTAATAATCCGGAATCCCTGCCGGTTCCAACAAAGCCTTTATTTCCAATGCTGAAACCAAGGGCAAAAGTCCTCGCTGTCCCTCCGAGATCAGCAATTTTTATCCAGGTATTTAACGAAGGAACATATTCCCAAAAATCTTTCGTATTTCCACTGTTATCATATCCTGTACCGATGAACCCGTTGGCTCCGATACTAAAACCAACAGCATAATACCTGGCCGATCCGCTAAAATCAGCTTTTTGTGACCATGTATCAGTCGAAGGATCATATTCCCAAAAGTCGTTCAGAAAACCACTTCCGCTATTGCCCGTCCCTATAAATCCCTTAGCCCCTATACTGAATCCGACGGCATTATATCGCCCCACGCCCCCGAAATCAGCTTTTTGCGTCCAGGCATTAGTAGAAGGATCATACTCCCAAAAATCTTTTAACGAATTGCCGTCAAACCCCAAACCTATATATCCTTTTGTCCCTATACTGAATCCGACGGCATCAGACCGTACGCTTCCTCCGAAATCTGCTTTTTGCGTCCATACATCGGTCAATGGATCATATTCCCAAAAGTCATTCCTGGCGTTGAAATTATTATCATAACCAGTCCCGATAAACCCATTACCTCCAATACTAAAGCCGGCTGCTCCTGCTCTTGCAGTTCCTCCGAAATCAGCTTTTTGTGTCCAGGTATCAGCCGAAGGATCATACTCCCAGAAATCATTAGTAAAAGGGCCATAACCCTGATAACCGGTACCGATATATCCTTTTGTGCCGATACTAAAACCCACAGCATTAGATCTTGTATAGGTATTGAAGCTGGTTTTTTGAGTCCAGGTATCAGCGGAAGGGTCAAATACCCAGAAGTCATTCATTGGATTAACATATTCGCCTCCCCCCAGGAAACCCCTGGTCCCGATACTAAAGCCGAAAGCACTATATCTTTCCAATCCTCCCTCATCTGATTTTTGTGTCCAGGTATCGGTTGAAGGATCATACTCCCAGAAATCTTTTGTACCTTCATACAAAGTATTTATACCTGTTCCAATATAAGCTTTGCTGCCGATGGAAAAACCAGCCACACTGGCCCTCGCACCTCCGCCGAAATCTGCTTTTTGCGTCCATACATCGGTCAATGGATCATATTCCCAAAAGTCGGCGGAAAAATTGCCGCTGTTATATCCTGTTCCCACATATCCCTTTCCCCCTGCACTGATCCCGATTGAATAAGCTCTTGCAGTTCCCGCGAAATAAGCTTTTTGAGTCCAGGTATCAGCCGAAGGATCAAATTCCCAGAAGTCCCTGAGAAAATCACTTCCGTCATAACCAGTTCCGACATATCCTTTAGACCCTAGAGAAAATCCAACAGCACCAAATCTTGCCGTTCCCCCGAAATCGGCCATCTGTACCCAGGTATTGGAGGAAGGGTCATATTCCCAAAAGTCTTTGAGATTATTAGTTCCATCATAACCTGTTCCGATGTATCCTTTCGACCCAAGAGAAAAACCAACGGCGTTATATCTTGCCGTACCACCGAAATCAGCTTTTTGTGTCCAGGTGTCAGCTGTTGGATCATATTCCCAGAAATCTTTTTTAATATTACTAATTGTGAAATCATAGCCTGTTCCCAAGTACCCTTTTGTGCCTATGCAAAAACTCACACTATAAGATCTTGGACTGGGGGCACCAGAAACATTCAGCCCCAGGTCGTGTTTTTGCACCCATGAATTAGGTGCCTGGGAAAAAGTTTTTGTATGAGCCAAGATGCATAAAACCAGGAAAATAAAAGGAGCATATAACTTATTCATACGAATATTAATTGTGTTACAGGACTTTTAATTTCTTCATTTCTTCAATAGTAATACTTGGCGGCATTTCGCCCTTTGTAATTTTATCAATCACCAGTTTCGCTATTTTTTCGGCATCGACTTTGGTTTTAAAACCATGGTTACCTGGCAAACCGGGGATGCTGGGTTGATGGATAAACAACTTTTTATCAATGTAAATATCATAACACCAAGTTTTGTTTTCTGCCGGAATAAGAGTGTAGGTGTAACTGGCATTTTTCGGCATTTTTCTATCCGGGACTTTTACTGATCCCTTTTGCTGATCAGGATTTGACCGGGCGTTCATAAGCAATGCAATACAGAGGAAAAAGAAAACCAGAACAGGTCTCATGATTCAGATTCTTTTATTCAAAATACGATTTGAAACAAACTTAAATATACAAAATACCCGGTTATGCCTGAATTTGTATTATTTATCAAATTGTTTTCAACCGGATCGGGAAAAAATCGAGTTTTAGCCGGGGACAGGAATAATTTAAGGGAGGGAAATGATCAAGGAGATCAGGATACAAAATGCCTTGCTTTTGCTTGTGGGATGTACTGGATTCGAACCAGTGACCTCGCGCGTGTGAGGCGCGCGCTCTGAACCGGCTGAGCTAACATCCCGGAAGTAAGGCAAAGGTATGAAATTAAAATAGTTTCTCTGACATCTGCTTTCAGATATCAGATGTCAGATCCAGGTTGAGGTATTTTTGCATTCATTGTAAAAGCCTGCAGGAAATTGTCTTCGAGAGGCTCGATCTTTTCGAAATTCTTCCACCTGAAATTAACCCTTTTTCCGTGTTCATCCCAGGAATAAACATTGTCGAACATCTTGCCGAACCTGAATTTGGAGGAATCGTAATACACTGCGTGGGCCACCTGTTCACCGGTGCTGATATCATTCCCAATGAATGCATATTTAATATGTAAAAGTATTTTCCCGCTGATTGAATCCACCAAAGCATGCCTCAGTTTGGATGTTCCGTGTTCATCAAGGAATATATCATAGTATAAAATACTTTCCATATCGGCCATTTCTTCTTCATGCTGAAAGATCCTTACCCTTGAATTGTCCTGAACAATCCATGCTTCAAACTTGCCTTTCATGTCGATGAGGGTCCTGCCTTTATTCCCAAGCCGTATTGAGAGGAACCACTTTTCCTTGCGAAGGCGGATATAAACAAAACGGGTAGTGAAAATATCATCCCTTCTCCTGATCACAAAATAAACCAGGAAGCCCGAAAATATCGAAGTGAAAAACAGGGATGAAAAAGCCTCGGTCATAAGGATATACCTGCCGGTGGCTGTCAGGGGATAAATATCGCCATATCCTATCGTATGAAATGAAACTATGCTGAAGTAAATGGCTTTTTGAAAATCAATGGGTTCATATACCCTCTGGATAGGCCTGTAAAATCCAATACTTCCTGTCTGATAATACAATATGGCAAACATGAAAATCAGAAATGTATAAATCCCCATGGTAATGAGAAGGAACTTAACGATCTCACGAGTTTTGGCAGTGAATTGCATGCTGGATTGATAGATGATTCAAAGATAAAAATCTTTTAGTGAATTTGAAAGAATGCAAATAGTCAAAGGTCCCCAAAGACTGCCATATCAATTATTAGATTCATTTTCGCTCTCAAATACCCCCTTATACAGGCCCTTCACCGTGACCGCCAACATGTTCTTTTCCACGATCTTCCGCACATTCTCAAAAAAATCGTACCTTTGCACCCCAATTTGAAAATCATGGCATTAAACAGAGTTAGAAATATAGGGATTGCAGCTCATATCGACGCAGGCAAGACCACAGTTACAGAACGTATCCTGTTTCTTACAGGTGAAACCCGTAAGATGGGCGAAGTTCACGACGGACAGGCTACAATGGACTTCATGAAACAGGAGCAGGAGCGAGGAATCACCATTGCATCCGCAGCGATCTCCTGTTCATGGAACAACCATGCAATCAACCTCATCGATACCCCGGGCCATGTTGACTTCACCATCGAAGTTGAACGCTCCCTCCGCGTTATCGACGGTATGATCGCCGTTTTTTGCGCAGTAGGTGGCGTTGAGCCCCAGAGTGAAACAGTATGGAACCAGGCCGACCGTTACAGGGTGCCACGTATTGCATTCATCAACAAAATGGACAGGGTAGGGGCCGATTTCCCTGCGGTGGTTGAACAGATGAACAAATACCTCGACGCCAACGCATTTCCTTTCCAGGTGCAGATGGGGGATGAAGAACATTTTGAGGGCATCGTCGACGTGATAGAGCGGAAGGCATACAGGTTTGAGGAAATGGAGAGGATAGAGATCCCCATCCCGGAAGAATATAAAGTGAAAGTTGAACAGGCCAGGGCGAAGGTTGTTGAAAAGGTTGCCGAATTCAACGAAGAGATCATGGAGTTGTTCTTTGAAGAAAAGGAGGTGCCAGCCGACCTTCTGAAACGTGTTGCCCGCGAAGCCACGCTCAAACTCCTCATTACCCCGGTCTTCTGCGGTGCGGCCTATAAAAATAAAGGAGTTCAACTGATCCTCGATGCTGTTACCGACTATCTTCCTTCACCCATTGATAAAGGAGCCGTAACAGGTACCGACCTGGATGATCCTGAAAAACTGCACAGCTGCCATCCTTCACCCAAGGAACCTTTTTCGGCACTTGCATTTAAGCTTATTCATGACCCTTACGTCGGACAACAAACGTTTACCCGGGTCTTTTCAGGTACCCTCAAAAGCGGGATGCAGGTGTACAATGCCACCAAGAAAAAACACGAACGCATCGGCCGTATCATGAAGATCCATGCCAAGGAAAGGGAGGAAGTTGCAGAAGCAGGCCCGGGCGATATCGTAGCGCTTATCGGCCTTAAACTTACAAAGACAGGCGACACTCTGTGCAGTGATGAGCATCGTTTACTGCTTGAAAACATTCATGTTCCACCTTCAGTGATTGAATTGAAGATAACACCTTCAAAGCGGGGAGACCAGTCTAAACTTGGCGAAGCACTTCATAAGCTTACTACCGAAGATCCTTCTTTCAATGTAAGGTATGACGAGGAAACCGAAGAAACCGTGATCGCAGGGATGGGCGAGCTTCATCTCGAGATCATAGTCGACAGGCTCAAAACTGAATTCAAGGTCGATGCCATTGTTGGTGAACCTTCCGTTGCCTTCCGCGAAACAATCACCCAGGAAGTGGAATCGAATTACAGACATGTTAAGCAGACCGGCGGCAAGGGCCAGTTCGCACATACCGTGATGCGTATTGAACCTAACCCGGGTAAAGGCTTTGAATTTGTGGAACATATCAAAGGCGGGGCTATCCCGGCCGAATTTATTACTTCGGTCAGAAAAGGACTTGAAAAGAGTCTCGACAGGGGTATTCTTGCAGGATATCCCATTGTTGACGTGAGGGTAACCCTTCTCGACGGAAGCTTCCATGCGGTTGACTCTTCGGATATGGCATTCCAGACCTGTGCAGCCATCGGCTTCAAGCAGGGATTCATGAAAGCCAACCCTATTCTGCTGGAACCCATCATGAAGGTCGAAGTTAACACGCCCGACGAATACATTGGCGATATCGTGGGCAACCTCAACCGCCGCCGTGGAAAAATTGAGGGAATGCGCCGTTACCGCAAAGGATCCCAGAAGATCAATGTATTTGTTCCCCTGATGGAAATGTTCGGTTATTCCAACCAGCTCCGAAATGTCTCCTCCGGACGCGCCAACTACGCAATGGAGTTTTACCAGTACCAGGCCCTGCCGAAAGCATTGCAGGAAGAGGTGCTGAAGAAGCTAGCGGAGAAGAAGTAGCGATCGCTTGTATAAATGCAACGCTGCTGCACCTTATCGCTCGCAACCTTACATCGCGGCTGCGCCTTCTGCGTCGCTCACATTAACATTCTCCAAGTTAGAATCTTACACCAGGTTCGCTCTTTGAAGCCAAGGCCGCTTATGTAAGTTGCTTCGCTCTAAATACCAAGGCAGCTTGTGCATTATACTTCGCTCTAAAATATTTCTTCATGGAAATCGTTTATTTGTAAACAAAAAGTAAAACAATGCGTTACAACACACTTGGCAACACGGGAGTCCTGGTATCTGAACTCTGCCTTGGAGCGATGACTTTCGGCGGAAAAGGATTCTGGACGAATATCGGGAAACTGCCCCAGGAAGAAGTCACCAATCTTGTCAGGATCGCCCTCGAAAGCGGGATCAATTTCATAGATACAGCCAATGTTTACTCTGAAGGCTTATCGGAGATCCTCCTTGGCAATGCCCTGAAAGGCTTGGGAACCAACCGCCAGGATGTATTCATTGCCACCAAGGTGAGGGGACGCATGGGCGAAGGGGTGAACCAGGTGGGATTATCCAGGCTTCACATACAATACAGCATAGATGACAGCCTGCAAAGGCTGGGCCTCGACCATATCGACCTGTTGTACATCCACGGGGTGGACCCGGTGACCGGACTTGAAGAAACGATGCACGGACTCGAGGAAGTGGTCAGGTCGGGGAAGGTGCGCTACCTCGGCATCAGCAACCATCCCGCATGGATGGTGGTCAAAGCCAATGCCATAGCGGAAAAGATGGGATGGAACAAATTCGTCGCCCTCCAGAATTATTACAGCATCGCAGGCCGCGACATCGAACGCGAGATCGTTCCCATGGCCCTGTCGGAAAACCTTGGCATCATGCCCTGGAGCCCGCTGGCCGGGGGTTTCCTCTCGGGAAAGTTCACGAGGAAAACCCAAAAAGCCGGGAACAGCAGGCGTGACGAATTCGACTTTCCGCCGGTAAACAAAGAAAAGGCTTATGAAATCATCGAACTGATGCAGGAAATTGCCTCGGCC
Source organism: Bacteroidota bacterium (assembly GCA_026391755.1). Taxonomy (GTDB): domain Bacteria; phylum Bacteroidota; class Bacteroidia; order Bacteroidales; family FEN-979; genus CAIRDP01. The sequence goes on along the minus strand of JAPLDN010000265.1, from coordinate 16,216 downwards.
CACGGTGTTGCTGTAGCCCGCGTCGCACTCGCCTGGATGCTCCGCAAGAAAGGAGTCACCAGTATCATCATCGGGGCGAAGAAAGAAGACCAGCTTCGCGAGAATATCGCTTCCACGACTTTAATGTTGACTGCGGATGAAATGTCCCGCCTCGATTACGTGAGTGAACTTGGCAAGGAATATCCCGGCTGGATGGTCGAGCGACAGGCGGATGGAAGAGTACCGAAAGTATAACTAGCTCGCATCTTTACACCGCTGCTGTAGCTCGTATTAATACAACGCTGCTGCGCCTTCTGCGTCCCTCACACAAACATTCACATAGTTTGAGTCTTTCCCCAGGTTCGCTCCTGGAAGCCAAGGCAGCTTTTGCATTATACTTCGCTACCTCGCTATTTCTTCAGGCTGTACACCCCCACCCAGAAAAGGTAAAGCATGCATGCGATCAACACGTAGATCCCTGCAGCAACAGTGCTGAGGTCGCTTACCCATCCCATGATCAGGGGAATGACAGCTCCGCCGGATATTGCGCTCATCATGAGCCCGGAGATCTCGTTGGTGCGGTTGGGATATTTTTCAACGGCTATGGAAAATACAAGGGGCCAGATGTTGGCAACGAACATCCCGATAAGGAATACCAGGATCCAGGCTGCAACAGCAGAGGGAATGACCAGTATGGCAATCAGGGCCAGTATACCGAGAAACGATGTCCCCATTAAGAATTTACGTGAAGAAAATTTTGTAAGCATTATTGCACCGGCAAAGGTTCCCAGCATACGTCCGAAAAAATACACGCTGCGGCCCGATTCTGCGGCGGTCTGCTCAATCCCGAAATGCTTGATCAGGAACTGTCCTGAGTTCGAGTTGAACCCGACATCGATCCCAACGACTACGAAAATTGCAAGTACCATCATGAAAATGAACCCGTTGCCAAGCAGGCTGAAGGCCGAACCGAAAGTCACTTTGATGTCTTCCTGCCTGCGCTCATCCACCTTTGTAAATCCAAGCCAGATGGCCGTAAGTATAGATACGATCCCGAAGACGAGAAATAGCAGCTTCCAGTCGCCGAACTTCAGGGCGAAGTAACCTGCAAGCGGGGCGCCTATCATGGAGCCGATGGCTTTGACGAACTGGGAAAAACTCAGAAAACTTGAAGTGCGGTTCGAAGGCACGACATCTACCAGCAGGGGGTTGGCCGACACCTGTACGATCGTATTCCCTATCCCCAGCAATGCAAACCCGAACAGCACCATCGAAAAGGAATACATGAAGAACGGGAACAGCAGTCCGAAGGCAGTCACCATAATCCCGACATTCAGCATCTTCCGTTTGCCGATCTTGGCCTGCATGATTCCCACGGGAACCGATAACAGCAAAAACCAGAGAAAGGCAGCTGAAGGGATAAGCTGTCCCAGTGTTGCGCTCAGGCTCATGTCTTTGCTCACCCGGTCAACGCCGATGCCGACCAGGTCGACAAAACTCATGACGATAAAAGCCATTAACACGGGCAGGAGTTTGGGGATGTTCAGTTTTTTTGCTTCCATGGAATGTTTGTCAGGGTGATCAACGAATGGCAAATATATAAAACTCCCCGACAGAATAAAAAAAGCTGCCTTCCTTAAGGAAAGCAGCTCCCATGCAATCAGGTAACTAATCAACGGTACATGCCTTAGATAAGACGGAAAGAGAGTTTTATGCGATAATACTGGTTCAGGGGGCTTCCGAGTTTGGAAAAACTGATCTCGCTGAACTTTTCTTTAATGTAGTCACTCAGGGCATCATTATCAGTAATGATACGTTTAATAAGCAGTTTGCCATCGGTGGTAACAGTGAAAAGGATATCGGCGCAGCAGAGATTATCCTGGACCTTTATATAACCGGGATGCTTGACCTGTTGCTGAATGGCTTCCCTGATGGTAGCTGCGGTGTCTTTAATAGTTTTCCCGGCAAAGGACGAGCCTCCGAGGATGAGAAGAGAGATCAGAATAAAAACGAATTTTACTAAGCTTTTGGTTTTCATGGTTGGTTCCTCCATATATAATTTGTATTCAATTGGTCGTTCAAAATCCGGTAATGTTACAGTCTATTATATTATTTAACAACAGTTTAACACATCCCGAGGTCTTGAAACAAAGGTAATTCAGGCCAATACTGTGATCAAAAACAGATCGGTGTGGAAGCATAAAGCAATCGTATAATTCTATAGATTATCGCTAAAAGGTATGCAGTTCAGGAGCAGCCCGGAAATTTATCGCTGAAATGCCATTTTTTATGTGTGAAATATTTAAATAGGTCAAAGATGCCGCTTATCCACAGCTGGTTGGGAATTGGAAGGGAAAAACAAGCCAGAATATCCCCATTGAAGTCGATGTTGCAAACAACGGAGGGGATCTTTATGTTACTTACGTCAACCTGAAATATTCGGCAGGCCCGGGGGATACTGCTTCAATTGTTAAATACAGCAGCAGCGGACTTTACCAGATGGCAGGAACTTCATTTTATATTTTCCTGGATGGCAATGCTCCGAACCAGTCCACGATCGCCGGGGTATACCACCTCGACACGCTTAAACTGGTCGGCAATTTCGTTGGTTATTCAGGTAATCCCCCTGTTGCAACAAACGGAACTTATACCGCAACCAGGCAGTAAAACAGAATATCTTCCTTATCCCGTTATCCTGTTATTTCCCCGGTCCCTTTGCCGTATACTGTTCCATCACCCTGATCAGGCTGCTCTGGCAGACCTTGCAAAAATGAATATGCCGGGTGAACATGATACAATCCAGCTGGGAACGGAATAATCCTTTCTGGGTATAATCGGCCCCCTCAAAAGCGCCCACCGCATCCTTGTATTTTTCCCTTGAAAAATATTCGTCCTCCTGCTTATATTGCCTCATGAACAAGGCTTCCATGACTTCTTCGGGGACTTTAGCATGTCGCAGGCTGTCACGCTGTTTCTGCACTTCATAACCGAATTTATCGAAAGGCTCCTTGTTCCAGGGAGTGGGGACAGGCGTACCTGCCGTCACAAGGTCTTTCCATTTAAGGTTGTTTTTATCAAGCAGGGCAGTAACATTGGGTTCCCAGGGCTCGAGTTTGATATCCTGGGCTTCATAGGATACGGAAGATGTGTAGTATTCATCGGCCAGTCCTCCCATATGATGGCCAAACTCATGCACTATCATATAATTAGCAAATTTGTTATCGACCGAAACAGTAGCGTACAGGTTATAGATCCCGCCTCCACCGTAGGTTCGCTCATTCACCAGGATGATCATAAAATCATATGGCACCTGTGAGGCCACATTCCTCACGGTCTTATTATCGAAGGTGAGCGCATAGCGTTCCGAATCAAAGACGCCGTATTGAACGCCCAGTGCACTTCGCTTAAATACTCCGGGATGCGGCTTGCAAACTCCCGAAACTTCCGAGGGGGTTTCAACGGCGCGTATATTAATGTCTTTTTTCCGCGATATATACGGTTCCTGGTCCATCATGAAAGCCGAAAGTTTTTTGGCGTCCTTCCTGAACTTCCCCATCTCAATTTTGGTATACCCATCGCCAAGGATCACGATATCGACCTTTTCAGCTGCCGGACCGTTATCCTGGATCACATCTACTACATTGGTGTGCACAAGATCTGCCGGATTTACCACCCTCGAAGCGGGATCGATATCTGTAGTCCATGTTGTTTTAAATTTATTTGTCTGCGGATCACGGATACCGATGATCACGGTTACCGGTTTCAATGGCCAGGGAAACCGCACCGACTCATTGAACGAACCCCAGGTTTTATCGGCCTCCGGGGTGCTCTGCCCTTCGCCGAAAATGCTGGCAAATCCCCGAGAAAACAGCAGAATTTTACTTTCCTTGTCGATCACGCTGAAAAAGTAGGGCCCCATTTCCAGCTTATCGATCAGCACAAATTTACTTCCCGGCCATGCACCATCGGAAACAATACCGTCAACAGCAAAATGTTCTTCTTTGGAAGAGCCGCTGTGATTGTAGTCCAAACGCATGGTCTTATCGCTGAAATACTTGTCGAATGTGACATTCCCATTATCAACGATTTTTATTTCAGATTTTGTTGAATCGGAAGCCGCAGAAGAGGCCTGCTCTTTTACCGGTTGCCTGCATGAAATCATGATCCCTGCAAGAGCCAAAAGGAAGAAAAGTTTTTTCATATAAATAGAAATTAGGTTCGGGATGGTAAAGGTAAAAATTCCCCGGAGCTCTTAATCTTATTTCAGGGTCTCCCTGATAACCTGCATCAGATGCTCGCTTGAAGGACGGTCTTCGGTCATCTGGCTGATATATTTCCATCGAAGGATTCCATTTTTGTCGATAAGGTAAATGGCTGCAACGTTTTGTTCCGAGATTGCCCCGTCCCAGAATGCGGTGAAGAGTTTCAGCTGCTTTGAGAGTGTGCGTTGCTCATCGCAAAGTACCGGGAAGGTATTCGGGAAACCACCCGAAAGATCGAAGTTATGCGGATAATGCGCTTTCGTCCAGTCGGCAAATTCTTTTTGCAGTGAGGAAGTCCCGGCAGCTGGGTTTTTTATGCCTTCAAGGGTCTTCATGGTTTCGGGAAATTTTGCCATCCAGTCGGTGATCCTTTCGTCATTGTATGGCATCACGAAAACGATCTCGATATTATATTTTTTCATGATCTGCTCTTTCTTCTCAAGGTCCGCCAGGTCCAGGTACTGGTAGGGGCAAAAGGCGCACCAGGAGTTGCCCACCCATCCTCTGGGGAACATCAGAAGGATATTTTTACCTTTATGATCGCTCAGGGTGTATTTCCCTCCCCCGTGTACCGGCAGGCTGAAACCGGGCATAAGCTCGCCTGATGTTGCCGCCAGCATTTGGCTCAGTCCAATATCTTTCCTTGGGATGAGAAGGCTGTTAAACACCCTCCAGCCCCCACTGTCCTTGTAAAGTTGAAGGTATTCGTTGTTTCTTCCCGTTGTGAGTTTCACCATGGCCAGGCCGTCCATGGCATCAAGGATCTCGCTGGAATTATCCTTTTGGGTTTCGTCCAGTTTTCCAGCTCCGGCCCAGGCATTTTTCTCCAGCCCGTCGAAGCGGACCCTTTGAACGGCAAGCGCCCCGTCTTTCCCTATCGGTACCAGGTTTACCCTGTTGAAGTCAGCAGTAAGGAATTCATTCAGCTTTTCCACGTCGGCATTCTGGGTCCCTTGTATGTATCCGTTCACGGCCGACTCAATGCCTTTCTTTTCGTTCCCAAGGCTGAAATCCTTAAGCCAGGCTGCATTTTTCGGGGAATTCCAAAGAACATTAATGATCTTCCATTCATGGCCTATCATGGCCAACTCCAGGTAATCGTTGAATTCGACCGACCTGACCTTAACAACGGCAATTTCGGGGGTGACCTGGAGAATTTCTGTGCCGATGTGACGGGCCGTATCGGGTTTGTAACCCGTTTTTGCAGCGCTCAACCCGACCAGCATGCTGTATGTGGAATAGGATAAAGCCACCTGCCCGGTTTTGGAGATAAAACGGGGGAAAGCTTTGTTAATATCAAAATGAATGGCCTTTTTCATTCTTTCAGCATCTCCGGAATAGTATCCGTCGGCATAATCGAGTGCAGCGGTTCTAATAGAGTCCTCGGCGGGAGAGGATTTGGCGATCCCGGGAGAAACCAGTAGTGCTTGCTGCGAAAACGCAATTCCTGAAGCCAGGGCCATCAGGATGGAAATCAATGTCTTTTTCATGGCTATGGGATTTTACGGCAAGATATTATCCGCAGTCAGCCAAATAAAATGTAATCGTTATAACAAGCTGATTTGACGGTGAACGGGATAAAATAAGTTTTAATCTCTTTTAGCCAATTCTCAACCGCTCCTATGGCGGAACCCGGGTTCCGGGCTTTCCCCGGGATTAATGCAACTGAATTTCAAAGGAAAAGGAAGAAAAAAAACCGGCAGTGATCACTTCAGGGTGACCCCTCCTTCATACATCTGCAATTTCACCAGGGGAACTGTATTTTCATCGCCTCCCTGGGTCACTCCCTGGTACTGGAAAACGTCATCCTCCTTATGGTAACGAATCTCCCTGAACGAGGATTTTGGATAATCGAAGCTGCTGTATTTGAGGTCGGCATCGAGTTTATAGGCAGTTCCACGTTCAAACACCAGGTCCACATCAGTGTATTTGCAAACCAGTTCAATGCCTGTAAATGCCTTACCCACCTGCATCACGCTGACCTTGTCTTCGTTACTGTTGGTGAGCACCAGGCTGCCGTCGAGCTGGGTGATCTTAAAGGAACTGTAACTGGATCCGGCTTTCAGATCGCCCACCTTATCAAAGCTAAATTTGTTTTCATACGAAGTAATCGCTGCGCCCTTGCAGGAGATGAATTTAATATTGCAGTATTTGGCAGTCATTGCAACAACATCGCTACTACCTGCAGTCAGAGTACATTCATAAAGATCAAAAGCCCCTTTGGTGAAATCTCCCAGGGTGAAGGTAGTGTACTTTCCCTTGACTCCCAGTACTCCGTGGCTGAGTATATGCAATTTATCTTCATATGAATTAATGCTCATTTTGCCTGCATTGCTGATCTCGGTTTCGGAATATTTTGAATCCATGGTCACATCGCCGGCATGCCTCAGTACCAGCTTGTTCTCATAAAGTGTCATAACAATATTCTGCACCGAATCGATCTCGGCCTTCCCGTATTTAGCCGTTAGCAGCTGGCAGTTCGGAAGCTTTCCTGCAACCAGGTTACTTTCGTAAATATCCAATGTGATCTTGCCATTCAGATCAGGCAGGGTCACGTTTTCATATGCCTGTGTAAGGGAAAGAGGGTTGTCTTTCGGCATAGTCAGCACAAAGGAGAGATCAAGTTTATAAAGTTTTGCAGTGCTTCCATCAAGAAGAATAATGGTGAACTTTCCCGGTATCATCCCCGACATGCTTTTATAAAACCTGGTGTTGAAACTTACTTTATCGCCTTCCTGGATAAAATTCATTTTTTTTATGTATGACAAAACTATCTGAACCTGGTCTTATTCCCCGTCGATCGACACGCTATCGTCAACCTTTACAGAATTCTTTTCCCAGGTTTCAACTTTCAGGGGTCCCACTTTATTCTCGAAACTGATCATGGTCTCGGGTTTAATGATCCTTTCAAAAGAATAGGTTTCTTTTCTTTCTTTCATTTCACTGGCCGCAACCTGTAGTTGGGTTGCCAACAATCCCGGTAATAGCAGGCTAAAGAATATGCTTTTCATTTTCATTGTGTTTGGTCTTTGCAATTTCATTTAATGTTTTTTCAATAACGCGGATCTTCATTTCATAACAGCGGATGATGCCTTTTAATATTTTCGGCTGATTTCCAAGCTCCTGCAGGTCGACTATATAGGTTTGGTACTGAAGATCGATTTGGCGGAGCTGGTCCATCATCTCATTATAATCATCCACCCTAACACCTGATTTCTTTACTTCATCCATCTTCTGATAAACAGTCAAGCGGAAAAATGCCTCTTCCTCTCCCATCTGTTTTGATACATTTAACAGTGAATACTCTGAATCCGTAGTTCCCCTTTGTTTTATAACTAATGTAATAGTGACTGCAGATGAGATAAGCAGCAGGATCAAGGCTGCCGCGCTGAGCAGGCCGATCCTGAGCCTCCGGGTTTTCCCCAGTTCAGCCGAGATCCCCTTCCATATCTTTTCATCATCAGGAACCTCGACATCCGGGAACCGGGAATCGTCATCCTGCATCCTGCATCTTGCATCCAGAACCTCTTCAAACTTGCTTTTCATACACCCTCTTCATTAAAGATTCCTGCAGCATTCCCACGGCCCTCCTGTACTGCGATTTCGAGGTGGATTCCGAAATGCCCAGCATTACTGCAATATCCGAATGACGGTACCCCTCGAGCAGGTGAAGTAAACAAACCAGCCTTGCACCTTCAGGAAGGCGAAGGATAGCCTGGTGGATCTCATCCGCCGTGATATCATTAAAGTCAACATCTTGCTCCGGAACCTCGGGGACATCCTGTGGGTCAAGCTCCACAAATACCGGTTTTTGTTTACGGATATGGTTGAGGCATTGGTTGATCACAATGCGCCTCAGCCAGGCTCCAAGGGTGCTTTGCCCGAGAAACGAGGGGAGCTCCTTGAACATCTTCACAAAAGCATCCTGCAGTATGTCTTCCGCTTCAGATTTGTTTGGAACCATTCGTAAACACAGGTTGTACATGGTACGGGAATATTGTTTGTACAAACGGTACTGGGCTACGCGGTCACCCCGGATGCACAATCCAATGAGATCCTGGTTTATATCCGGTATGTTTGCCGCCAATTCCGATTTGTTTAATGAAAAGACACCCGTTTATTACGAAAGTTGGAATCGAAGGTAAAAAATGTTTAAAGATCCTTTGCTTGATTAATCGCCGGAAGAATTTTTATTGCAGAATATTTTTCACGGGTTACCGGATCATTTCCACTGATGGGCGAGTGAATGTGGTTTTATAATGCCCCGGATTGTAACTTTCAATGAAATCAGGCGACCAATCCATTACTATTCGCAAATATTCATCCATAAACAGGAGGTTACTATGAAAAAATCAACATTAATGATTTTATTACTATTTACATTCATCATTCAGGTCCACGCCCAGGAAGGGATGTGGCTGCTTACCCAGCTCAACCAACTCGATCTTGCCAAAAAGGGCCTGCAAATTCCCTTAGGCGAAGTTTACAGCAAAGACAAACCCTCGGTCTCTGATGCCATTGTGCAATTAGGCGGAGGAACAGCTTCATTTGTCTCTAAAGACGGATTGCTTATCACGAACCATCATGTGGCATATACGGCAATACAGAGGACCTCCAGCGTCAACAGCGACTACCTGGCTAAGGGGTTCCTGGCTGCCAAGCGAAGCGATGAGATCAAGGCACCGGGGTACCGCGCCAGGCTTCTTATGGAAATGAAGGATGTAACAGCCGAAGTTCTCGATGCCGCAAAGGGGATCAGCGATCCGGCCGAAAAAAATAAAAAGATAAATGAAAAGATCACTACTATCACGGAACCATATACAAAGGGTAAGGACGATATCGAAGCCTCGGTTTCTCAAATGTACAATGGCCGGCAGTACATCCTCTATGTGCATAAAGTGTTCAGGGATGTCCGTATCGTTTATGCCCCGCCTTCTGCTATTGGCAATTACGGAGGGGAGATCGACAACTGGATGTGGCCCAGGCATACGGGAGACTTCTCGTTCATGAGAGTGTACTGCGCTCCCGATGGAACAGGAAAGGCATATTCTGCTGATAATGTTCCATATCATCCCAAAGTATGGCTGAGGGTTGCAAAGGATTTTTTAAAAGATGGAGACTTTAACTTTATCATTGGATATCCCGGCCAGACAACCCGTTACCGTTCATCCACCTCGGTTTATTTCAATGAACATTACAATTATCCTTTTACTATTAAAAATTACCAGGAAATCATCGATCTCTGCGATCAGCTTACAAAAGGCAACAGGGAAGGTCAGATCAAGGAAGCAAATCTAGTCAGGGGACTGGCCAATGTGATGAAGAATTACCAGGGAAAAGTTGACGGGATGAAGAAGACCCATTTCTATGAAAAGAAACTTGAATTCGAAAAGGAGTTTGTGAAATGGGCCAACAGCAAGACTGAGACCAAAGCAAAGTATGCCGATATACTGGAAAAGGAAAAGGCCGAATACAAGCTTATTGAAGGTACAAAACTGAGGGACGAGGTTTTCGGGAATTTCCATGGTCTTGCCGGAACTCCTGTCAATATTGCACAGAGGATCATTTACTTTGCCCAGGAAAGGGACAAACCTGAAAGTGAAAGAGACCCAGGGGCCTCGGATGATGCAATAAATCAGGCTATTGAAGGATTGCAGTCTGCTTATGCCAATTATTTCGAACCTGTTGATAAAGCCCTGATGATCCGCACACTGAATATGGCCGGGGAATTACCCCGGGAACAGAGGATCACGGGCCTGGAGTATGTTTTCAGTTCTACAAAGACTGTTGATCAGTTTGTGGACGAAGCCTACAAAGCCACAAAGCTGACCGATCAGAATTATGTAAAGACCCTGTTTAAAATGTCAACAAAGGAACTCCAGGCTTTGAACGATCCATTCATCAATATGGCATACAGCATTGATCCCATGGCTATTGAGATCCAGGAAACCGCGGGGAGGTTCAATGTAAACGTCACTGCAATACGCAAAATTTATCTCGATGGTTTATTTGAATGGAAAGGTACCAGCATGTATCCCGATGCAAATGGCACCAAGCGTTTTTCGTACGGGAAGATCAAGGGATACAAGCCTGCCGATGCAGTCTGGTATTATCCTTTCACTACCCTGGAAGGTATGGTTGAAAAGAATAAAGATGTTGAACCATTCGATGCCCCGCCTGCCCTGGTAGATCTTTATACAAAAAAGGATTTTGGGCGTTGGGTAAACCCTGCCATGAAAGATGTACCCATCGCTTTCCTCAACCAGTGTGATATCACCGGCGGCAACAGCGGGAGCCCGGTCATGAATGCAAAGGGAGAGATCTGCGGACTGGCATTCGACGGGAATTACGAATCGATGATCAGTGACTGGCAGTACGATTATGCATTGCAGCGCTGTATCAACGTCGATATCCATTATGTGCTTTTCATCACCGAAAAGGTGGGGAAGGCAGGATTTTTGCTGGAGGAGATGGGGGTGAAGTAGGGGTCTGGATTGCTAGATAACTGGATCGCTGGATATCCAGTTATCCAGTTATCCAGTTATCCCGCTTAATTATAACCCATATGTGTCGATCAGGTACACCAGTCCTGACATCGCAGCAGCGCCTAGTTCAAGTTCACGAACATTGACTTTATCGAAAGTGTCATTGGCGCTGTGGTGATAATCGAAATAGCGCTGGGGATCGGTCACGTATCCAATCAGCGGGCTTCCCTGTTTTTTCAGGTTGCTGATGTCAACCCCGCTGCCGCCTTTTTCGAAGAACCAGAGGTTGTAAGGCGAGAACAGGGGTTTCCAACTCTTAATTTTATTTAACTGCGGATCTGGTGCATCGATTGAGAAGCCCCAGGGGCTTGCCCCCCCCCGGTCGGCCTCGATACCTGCGATATGTTTTTCACCTTTCTTTTTTGCTGCTTCAGCATACGCTGCGGCCCCTCTCTGGGCTATCTCCTCATCCATGAACGCAACCGCCCTGATGGTATGTTTCGGTTTTATTCCAAGGGCTTTGTAGATCCTGAGGACCTCAAGGCCCTGTATCATCCCTGCTCCGTCGTCATGCGCCCCTTCACCTATATCCCAGGAATCGAGATGGCCCCCGAATACGATGACTTCCTCAGGGTGTTCACTTCCCCTGATCTCGCCGACCACGTTGGCACTCTGAACTTCGGGAAGATTGCTGCAATTCATGTTCATGAACAGTTTCAGGGAGGGATCTTCTTTAAGCCAGGCCGACAACAGGTCTGCATCATTAGTACTCACACACATCGCCGGGATAGGCTTAACGGTATCGGCATAATGCTGAACCCCTGTATGCGGGAAATTGTCATGGGAGGTGGTTGCCGAGCGCACAATGACGGCCGATGCTCCGAATCGGGCCGCCTGCATGGCGCCCCGGGCACGCTGGTCGACGGCTCCTCCATAGGAATCGAAAGTGTTGATACGTGATTCATCGGCGGCCCGGTTGAAAAAGATTATCTTCCCTTCAATTCCCTTTTTGCCTATAGTCCTCAGTTCGTCGAAATTGTGAACTTCGATAACAGCCGCTGTTATCCCTGCATCTCCAGTGCCAATAGAAGTCCCGAGTGAACAAACATGCAGTTCTTTTTTCCCTTTCTTTTTGGAAATGATCTGTGCAATTTCCTTATTGCCCCTTTCCCAATGCTTCACCATTACAGGCTGGAGGTAAACAGTATCGGGCTTCATGCTCTCAAGCAACTTCTTCACATACCGCACCGCTTCCTCCGCTTTGGCTGTGCCGCAAATCCGCCCCCCGATCTTCGTACATAAATATTCCAGGCTTTTATATCCGGCAGGATTGGTCAGGGCTTCGGTATACATCTTTCGGATGACAATGGAATCCTGGTTCTGGGCCTGGGAAACCTGTATCATTACCGGCAATATGAAGGCCAGGGCTAATGTTATCTGTTTGCTCATTTCTTAGGTTTAGGGCCGTAAAATTACCAATATTATTGAAGGCGGATGGACTAATCCCTAATCTAATCCGCAGTACTAAACAATAGAAAACAGTAAAAAACATTGACAAACGATTATAAATGTACTATCTTTGTCAGTATACAAAAAAATCAGCTTATGAAATCTTCGACCGACATCAGGGAAGTTCATCATCCAGCAAGTCCTGGGGTCAAAGATGAGCTTCAGGCAGATGACGATGATAGTGCTTGGAGGGGTGGTGCTTACAGCCACAATCGCCCTTTCATTTGCGCCGATAGTGATCGTCTTCCAGGTCACCGGGGGGAACTATCATTTCCTGCAGCTGCTTCATGTTGCGATCTTTATTTTCGCAGGAATTTTCGGTATGAAACTGATGGTGGATGCCCTGAAATATGCCTGTGACCAGAAAAATATTTATCCGCAGATCGGCGTCACCGTTTTCAGGATATGGGTGATAATCCTGGCTTTTGTGGGAATTCAGCTTGCATGGAACCTACGCCCGTTCCTCTGCGAAAAGAACGAGGAATTCAAATGGTTCAGGAAATACGAGGGGAATTTTTATACAGCCATAGTATATTCGGTGGAACAGATCGTTACCCCGGCAAAGCCGGTTGAGAAACCGCCCCAGCCTGCTGATCGGGGAAACAACATAACCTCAACTCCGGCCGATACAATTACACTCTTACGTAAAAGCGCAAAATAGGCCATGGAAGATATAATGACCCTTGAAGAGGTTGCAAAATACCTGAAGGTCAAACCTCAGACGATATACACCTGGGCCCAGGACGGAAAGATCCCGGCGGCCAAGCTGGGAAAGGAATGGAGGTTCAGGAAAACGGTCATCGACCGTTGGTTCAATGAACATATAGACGAGAAATTTTCACAGTTCCTATAAGTATTTCATAAAAACAGGGAGCCGGCAGGGCTGAGATGCAGAGCATTTCACCGGATACAGCTGCCGGGTGACGGATTGCTGTTTGCATTATGGTTTTTTAGTTTTATTTTTATCTCAGAATTTAAATTCTGAGATAAAGTATATGAAAAATGTTCTTACCGCAATCCTGATTTGCCTTTGCATGTTTTCTTCAAACCTGAAGGCCCAGGAAAGGTCCTTGAATGAGGAGGATATTAAAAAACTAAACCTGGCCCTTCTGGTTATTGACATACAGAACGACTATCTGCCTTATATGTCTGAAACCGACAGGAAATCAGCCATGGATACGATCAACAAGGCGATCTCTATCTTTCACCTGAAGATAAAACTGCTGGGGGTGAATACTATTGTTCTTTGCGGGTTAAGTGCCACAGGATGTGTCCTGGGTACATATTTCGGAGGGATAGACCATGATTACATGACCCTCATGCTGAGAGACGGGCTCATCAGCGCGAAGACAGAGCAAACTGCCGTGATAAGGGAGATAAGCGCTGGTTTGGATTATGGCGCCCTGAAGAACATACTTAGCATGAAACCCTGATCTGCAGTGTGGTTGAATCAATATTGTGGCCGGATACGGTTTCGCTATAATCCCATGGCTTCCGCCGATGGCAGCATTGCATCAATTGCGATTGCTGCGAATTCATCGATAGGAATGCCGATCTTCTCGCATTCGAGTATATTCTCCCGCTTGACTGAAGCTGCAAACATTTTTTCCTTCATCCGTTTGACGACGGATTTCGGTTTCACGCTGGCCAGCTTTTTATCGGGATAAACGTAAGTAGTCGCGAAAATGAGCCCCGTGATGGTCTCTCCCGCAGCCAGTGCATACTGGAATTCGGTGCTTCTTTCTTTCCCCGATGAATATTCATTATGCATGCGGATAGCATCGAGGATTTCAGGATCAACATTATAATCCTTTAACAAAACTTCGGTTTGAGTTCCGTGAACACTGGCTTCGGCATTGGTAGTTTCAACATCCAGGTCGTGAAGAAGCCCGGCCAGTCCCCATTTTTCCTCATCACGCCCGAGTTTTCTGGCCAATCCGCGCATGACAGCTTCAGAAGCCAGGCAGTGGGCGATCATTTTTTCATTCTTAACGTACTGATGAAGGAGTACAAGTGCTGATTCACGATTGAGTTCCATAAAAAGAATTTTACCGGTCCACAAAAGTAAACATTAATTTTGCCCCCATGGAAGAGAAAAAAAGTATCTGGACCGACCATTATTCTGTGGGCTGGTATGATACTGACATCACTAAATCGGCCAATCTTGCTGCTATCTGCAATTACCTCCAGGAGACAGCCTGGCATCATGCCGACCACCTGAATTTCGGACTGAGAAAAGGAAATGAATTTGAATTCATATGGGCCCTTGTTCGACTGATGGTGAAACTCGAAAAATATCCCGGCTGGACCGATACCATTTCGGTCAAAACCTGGCATAGAGGCACAGAAGGTTTGTTCGCAATGAGGGATTTCGAGATACTGGATGCTTCGGGAAACAGGATAGGTTGTGCAACTTCACAATGGTTCATACTGGATCCTGTGACCAGACGTCCCCAGCAGGCGGTTGTAGACCGTGAGATCCTGCATATGACCCGCCATGAGCCGGTTATGCAGGAGCAACCCGAAAAAATCCAGATAGCAGGTCCGGTTGAATTTCTTTCCACCGAAAAGGCCAGGTTCGCCGAGATCGATATGTACGGGCATGTGAACAATACCCGTTACGTTGAATGGATACTGAACGCAATCCGTCCCCAGATCCATAAACAGAATTTTATAAGTGGGTTCACCATCGAATTCCTGCAGGAGACAAAACTGGGGAACGAAGTCGATATTTTCGGACAGGGGTTTATAAACGAAAATCCCGGTTACCCTGAAATTCAAGGACAGGGAATTACGCTTTTAAAAGGTGTAAGGCGGGAGGACGGGCAGGTGGTGTTCCGTGCAAAACTTCACTGGAAGGTTCGCGAACCGTGACTGGAAATGTTATATTTTCAGGAGGCTGGAATTTCTCCGCTTTCGCGCTGACGAAAAACTGCTGAAACTCTTCGGTTTTCGCCTGAAATTCATATACCGGCCTTTCAGGCCTTAAAAAGGATGAATTTCTACAGCTCAGACCTCGACTTTCTTAACGCAGTTTTTCTAAGGCGCTCACCCGGAGAAATTCCAGCCTCCCTCAACACAGTTCCCGGATTCCGGTTCACGAATCATGATTCGCGAGTCAAGGTTTACGAATTTTCATAAACATCCCTGAACACCAGGGAGAAGTCCTCTGCCGTGGTAGGTGTTGTATTTTCGGCTGTCCGCTGATGTGCAGCACCTGCATGTCCTTCATTCAGGGCTTTGGTGAATTCGATCATACGGTCGGTGAAGCTTTCGCCCAGGCCCATCATCATGAAGGCCTTTTTGGCATCATCATATGGGAATTGAATGTATCTCAAACCAGGTTTCCCAATTGCATTCCCATAAATGGAAGTGATTTCCTCATAGGTATAATCCCTGGCTCCGAGAATATATTCATGGCTCTTACCAGTAAAATCAAGGGCCAGCAGGTGTTTCAGGGCGACTGTAGCAATATCCTTTGTTGCAACCATGGGGATTTTCAGGTCAGCCTTCAAAGGTGTCCCTAGGAGGCCCAGCATTTTCACCATACCAGCCATACTCAATCCGTTTTCGAGGAAATAACTTGCCCGCAAGTAAAGCATGTTGATCCCTGGGATCTCGTTGAACAGTTCTTCCATTTTCTGGAGCCCCTGAACGACTCCGGCTCCGGATTTCAGGTGGGCTCCAACGCTGCTGAGCGCTACCACATGTTTGATTGTTGAATTCTTCAGGGCTTCAGCTACAGCCGAAACCTGTGCTACCTGGGTTGCATAAAAATCAACAGCCTGTGGATCGATGGCTACAAGAGTGTAGAGCGCGTCGGCACCTTCAAAAACATTTTTCAGGAATGCCGCATCACTGATATTGCCCTGGAGGAGGATGGCTCCTTTATCGGTGAGTTCCTTTGTTTTAGCTGTGTTTCTTGCAATGATACGCACGGTATGCTCTTTTTCAAGCAGGCCGAGGGTGACGGGTTTACCA
>JAPLDN010000227.1 GCA_026391755.1 Bacteroidota bacterium | reverse complement strand
GCATACTGGGGGTCCTGCATATAAGCCGGCACACCGGCATTATTATGGTATACAAAACGACGCATCCCGAAACGCTCATTGTCGACAATACCATCTCCGAAATTAATACCGTTGATAGCTTCGGATTTAACCAGGACCGATCCTGAAAATTCTCCATGTGCTCCCCAGGTCATGTCGATAAGCTGGTTATTGTATGTAACTATATCGCATTTGTTGGGCATGTTTTTAAATGAAGGGCCTTTAATGCCGGGGCCATTGAATGCAGGGTTGTCATACCCGTCGGCATCAAGATACGGGCCCTGGAAAAAGTCAACTCCAACTGCAGGCGGATGGGCGCCATAAGCTTCTACCTGTCCGGTACCGTCAATGGGTTTACCGTTGTAACAATAGCCAAGACCGCGCATAACGTCGCAGCCTACATAATCGTCTCCTGCATAGCCAAGGTCGGGGTCAACCCATTGCGAAAAATAAGTACCTGAAAGGGTATAGGTAGAACGGTTGATGAGTTCGTAAGAGTAGAATGTCATGTTATTGATTTCGTCGTTGGTAGCAAAGGCGAAGTACTGTGCACGGATTTCCATGCCAATCGGTGCGCCGGCGGTTTCGGAGTGATAGTTACCTTTATCATTATATACGCTCCAGAGGGTCTGGTCGCCTTTGATGACCTGGTCGACCAGGATACCGGCAGTGTCGGAAGCTTCACCGTTGCGGATGTGCGCTCTTCTCTGGCGTTCGCCGATCTTCAGTTTGTTAGGACAAAGATCATTGGCAAGGTCATAATAGGGATAATCACCCTGGGAGGGGGTATAGATGCCATCACCATTCTGGTCGAAGAAAGGTGCGAGGTAAAGCGCTTGCCCTTTTGACGGGTCACCGTTTCCCGGCCAGTTCTGAATGTTCTTGGGAATTGAATATTCAGGATAGGAAGCCGGGTCCTCAAACCAAGCGAGGAAGGCAGTAACATCGGCCCTTGTCATTGGATACAGCTGGTCATATTTGGCGCAGACTGCATCGGTTATTGATGCTGTACCGTCGATGGTAAGCGGGCCGGGCCAGAAGTCATTATTGGTATGGGCGGCAACAATAGTTGGCCCCTGCCCATATTTATAAGCAGCCAGTTTCAGGTTGTTGTTCATATCGATACCCCCGATCCAAAGGGAGAATGAGAACATCGACATTTTCTTGGAACCTTTCGGGACTTCATACTGGGCGTTCTCAAGGAACCAACCATTCCCGTAAGAATAAATAAGTGTCCTTACGTTATTTATATCGAGGAACTTATAGGCAGAACCCGGGGTACAGCCGGCAGCTGCTTCTTTCAGTGGAGCGCTGTTGTTCACGTGCGATAAGTGCATTGGTCACCAATAAAAAGCCAAGTGCAATCACTGAAACTCGAAATATATTTTTCATGGTAATATTGTTTGTTTTCATACGTCAATCTTTATCCTTTAATTTCTCGTCTTAGAAATTGAACATTAGACCAAGTCTGATAGTACGCGGGCTGCTGTAATTATAAGGGCTTGTCATCTGAATAGTATACATATCCCTGTATGCTTGCGGGTCTACCTGCTGATTGATCACAGTCTGCCATTCAGGTGCGGTGAGAAAGCCGTCATCTTTAGGTGATCCGGTAGCCGGGTAAACAACTGTAACGTTCTTGGTATTCAGGAGGTTGTTGATTTCAAGGTAAACGTCAAGGCTGCCTGTTTTTTTCTTGTTCAATGCAAAATCAAATTCCTTGTCGATACGGAGGTTCAGCAGGAACTGCCAGGGCAGACGTGCACCGTTTACAGAACCCTGGATGGGGCCCATTGCGCCGAACGGAAGGATCTTGCTTGATTTGGTATAGGGAGTACCCGAACCGCCGGTAAGAGTAAGGTTACCTCCGAAATTTGAAAGGAACTGCACGGGTGGTTTCCCTTTCTTTTTACGGTTGATAACCGGACCGTTGTAATCTTTACCAGATCCCCAACGGTAGTCAATGCTTATGTTGAACTGGTGGCGGCGGTCAAACCCAAGTGGATTCAAAGTACGCAGGTTGGGCTGGTCGGAACGGATGATACCGGAGGCTGCATCAGCATCAGAACCTGTACCGGTTGCAAACTGAAGGGTATAGTTGAAACGGATACGTGCGTTGCCGGTTCGGCGGAGGTCATAGGTCAGGGTCAGACCTTTAACAGTTCCAAAGTCAATATTATTATAAGAGTAATATGTCTTTGGATATGCTCCTGATAAACGATACTGTTGTATCTGGTCGCGCATTTCACGGTAGAAAGCACTTAGTTTAAGGGAAGAAGCATTGTTGATCTTCTGCTGGAAACCGATTTCATAGTCAATGGTCTTTTCAGGTTTCAGGTTCGGGTTACGAATGGTCCCGGTTGAACCCGTCGTTGAGATGAACAGGTAGCGGATAGGGTCAACCTGAACCTGTCCCTGTGATGGGCGCTGGGTTAAAATATCGTAATGGGCATAAAACAAGGCATCGTCAGAAATCGGGAATGAGAAAGAAATACGAGGCATTACGTTTGTTTGCGGTGTATACTGTTTAAATACTTCACCTGTTATCACCTGGTTGCCCGGATCAATAAGATACGGTTTAACACCCGTCGGGTCAACAATACGTGGGTCGCTTACCGGTGTTCCATCCTTGGTGAACCAGTTATTACCACTTCGGTACCCGGTGATATTGGCGGGATTGTACATGTCGTCAACATATACCACATAGTCGCTTCCAATGCTGGTTGGTATGGTAATATCCTTTAATGGAGTGTTCCCCAGTGAAGAAACGGTATATGCAGGATAGAACAGGTAAGGATCTTTCAGCACACTCTGGTTGGCATCAAAACGGTCAACACGGATACCGATATTGAAGATCAGGTCTTTGAAAGCAAATTTATCCTGAATATAACCGGCCATATATATAGGACGGTATGCGCCGATCGGACGGGTGAAATTCCCGTTGGCATCTGTTGCAGTGAAGAAATCTTCAAAAGCAGGCTGTCCCGAAAGTTTATTGCCCATGTAATCATAACCATAGTATCCAACAAGGTTACCGCCATTATTTAAAAGCTCATCGGCACTGAACATATCGACCGAGAAGATTGAAGAGCTGGCGGTTGTTGAATGGAGCTGCATATTTTGATCGTAGTAGCTGATCGAATTGTTTGCAAAGTTGTATGAGTCTATATCGATAAGGTCTGTTCCATTGGTAGGCAGGCCGAGTTTTTTACGAAGGTTGATGTCAAAATTGCGCTGCGATGGCTGGTCATATTTACGATAATAATTAATTGTATCCATAAACACTCCATCCCTGTATACCAGCTGGGGATTTGATTTGTCTAACTGTGAAAGCTGGAAGTTGGTCAGTCCTCGCATCAAGGGCCAGAGTGCTGTCCCTGTTAGTCCATACCCTCGGGCTGTCCTCTGCTGGTACTGGAGACCGATCTGGATTTCGTGGTTGCCAAGGTCGGCGGCAAACGATGCGTTAACAGCAACCTGGTCACTGGTACTCTTGTTGTACCCTCCTGTACGGTCACCTGTTGAAGCGAACATCCCGTAAGCTCCTGTCGGCTGCATCCCATTAATAAGTCCTCTTCCCGATATAATATTCTGAACGTTATCATAATGGCCTGTGGGATCATCATAGAAGCCATAATACTGTGAAGTCCAGTCTGCAGATTCAGGATTGATATCCGAAGGTTTGTAAATCACTATCGTGTCCCTGGTATTGTTCATCAGGTGAGCCCACTTATGGGCAATACTATCGTAGGCAAGTTCAGCTGTATACTGGCGGATCTTGTGGGTCTCAAAACTCCCAACATACCCGTATTTAAAAATTTCCTTCTGCAGGGTGGGATCCTCGGTCTCTCCATAATTCCTGGTAAAGTCGGCCCCGATTGAATAATACATGTTTTTTACAAACGACTTGCTGTCCTGGGCCTGAAGGAACCTCTGGGTGAAGCGGCCGTTAACACGCCAGGTATATCCCTGGGAGAGGGAATTGCCTTCCCAGTTCAAAAGGGTATTGCCGTAACTGAAATTATGGTTATTGTAATAAGCGAAAGTTCCTCCGAAAGAAAGGTTTATACTGCGGGATACCCTGAAATCGAGTTTCCCGGAAATGTTCACATTATATCCCTTTGTATTTAATGTGGATTTTGTTTGCTCATAATCATTAAACGTGAGGAATTCATTATTGTAGAAAACCCCCTGGGATTGGCCATAAAGACGCAATGGGTTGGTTTTCAGATAAGACAGCATATCGTTGTTCACTTTGTAGTTCGAATATGCTGCGGGGGCCCCGTCTTTATTATAAATGAAGTCACCTGCAACGAAAAATCCCATGATCGGGGTTTTCGTGCCTTTGACGGTATCTTTTTTGGAAAATACCGGGCCTGTAAAGTTCACGCCGAGGCGGTTATATCCGAATGCATCAAGGTACTGGGAGGTCTGGAGGTCAACACCTCCGTTGAAATCTTTTGAAGGGCCTTTGGTTGTAACACTGATGATACCGCCGGTTGCATCCCCGTAAGCTGCGGGGGTACCGCCAAGAATGACTTCGACCTGTTCGATGGCCGACTGGGGAAGTGAGTTGCTTCCTGTTACTCGCATACCGTCAATATAGTATACGGTTCCGCTTGAACGGGCACCGCGCAAACTCGTGATATTTCCATTGGCATCGGTTGTAACACCTCCCACCGTTGTGGCGACTGCTTCAGCTGAGCGGTTAGCCATTTTGGCAATTTCATCGGATGTGACCGTCCCCCCCGAAGTTGTCTGGTCTTTGGAGATCAGGGGCACTTTATAGTCGACAACCTGGACTTCCTGAAGGTTGGTGGCTGTTTGTTCAAGGTCCAGATCCTGGAAAGTAATCTTGTCAACAATGATCTGAATGCCTTTCATCTGCATTGGCCTGTAACCAACATAGGATGCCTTAAGGTCAACTTTACCGCCGGGGATAGGCTTGATAAGATAGTTGCCATCAAAGTCAGTTGTGGCACCGCCCACCTGGACACCTCCGAGTTCAATGATAATGTTGGCAAAAGGAATCGGTTCCTTTGTGGCCTTGTCAACTACTTTCCCCTTCAGGGTACCTGATCCGGTTTGTGAGAATACTAACAAGCTTGTTGTCAGTACGAACGCAAGAGTTAATAGTAAATTTCTTAACATACCATACAATTTTATGTTAGATTATGATGCGCTTGAAAAGGTGGTAAAAGTAATAATTATTTAAAATGAAATTCAAAATATTTCATAAGTCCCTCAAATATATAACCATTCTAAATTATGTAAGAAGAAATAAGATAAAACATTGAATATCATGGCTGAAATAACAAATTTCCATAGTAAAAACCCTATCATCGTCTGACCGGGGTAAGGGAGCCTGATTCTTTTCTGCTGTCATGCATCATTGCCTTGGTATTCTTCGATTGTATCTTTTTATGATGCTTGACAGCATCATGATATTCCTTTTCTGCTTTTTTCTGATTTCTTTCCCTCTCCTTATCGATTTTTTTCTGGTTTACTTTATGTTCCTGGCCCTGAACTCCGGTCAAGCAGAATATCAGTAGTAATATAATGAAAAACAAATGCTTAGCCCTACTTAAATGCATGCTAAAAATGTCGTAAAACCGTGACCCGGGAAAACGTAAGGACGAAAATACAAAATTCATTAAAGCCATGGATTAAAAACCTAACAATTTTTTGCATGCCGGGAGAAAAATCAGTCGCATACAAGATTTTACTGATTTCTGCGTTTGCTTATAAAAGCAAGAATATGTTTTCAGGCAGACCCTTCAGAACGGGCTTGGTTTTACTGTTGTTGTTAGCGGCATTGGTGTTTTCCTGCTCCAAGAAGGGCGATGAACAGCAGCCTCAAATCCCTTATGTGGCAGTGAATTTCGTCATAAACCCGAATTCAACCCAGTTTCTGGAACTTAATCATATCGGAGGATATGTACCTGTGACGGGAGGATACAGAGGAATTATCATTTACCGTAAGTCGGAGACTGAGTTCATGGCTTATGAGAGAGCCTGTGCGTATGATCCTACAGCCGATAGCGCCCAGGTAAGGATGGATGTTTCGGGAGTTACCTGCTATTGTCCTAAATGCAAATCGAAATATATCATTCTTGATGGTTCCCCGTATGAAGGTCCTTCACACTGGTCTTTAAAGCAATACAGGACGAATTACGACGGAACCTATCTATACGTTTCGAACTAGGCACTGGGCTCCAGGCTCCAGGCCCTGGGAACTGGGCTCTAGGCCCTGGGTAAAAGACGTAAAATCCGGCACCCAGTGGCTAGAACCCAGCACCCAGCTCCTAGTACCGGTAGTGCTCCGGCTTATACGGGCCGTCTTTGGGAACTCCTATATATTCTGCCTGTTCGGTCGAGAGCCTTGTAAGTTTTACTCCAAGTTGTTCAAGATGCAGGCGGGCCACTTCCTCGTCAAGTTTCTTTGGTAAACGGTAAACGTCGACCTTGTAGTTGTTTTTCCAAAGTTCGAGCTGAGCCAGTGTTTGGTTTGTGAATGAGTTGGACATTACAAAAGAAGGATGTCCCGTGGCGCAACCCAGGTTTACAAGCCTGCCTTCTGCAAGAAGGTAAATGCATTTGCCGTCGGGAAAGATGTACTTGTCAACCTGAGGTTTGATGTTCACTATCTTTATTCCCGGCCAGGTATTCAGTTGTTCAACCTGGATTTCATTATCGAAATGGCCAATGTTACAAACAATGGATTCATCTTTCATCCGGGAAAGATGGCCGGCGGTAATTACATCTTTATTTCCCGTTGTTGTAACGTAGATGTTGCCTTCCCTGAGAGCTTCTTCCACGGTTGAGACTTCGAAGCCTTCCATTGCGGCCTGGAGTGCGCAAATGGGATCAATCTCGGTAACGATAACACGCGCACCATAGGATTTCATTGAGCGTGCGCAGCCTTTGCCCACATCGCCATAACCCAGGACGACCACCACTTTGCCGGCGAGCATCACATCGGTGGCCCGCTTGATGCCATCAGCCAGGGATTCGCGGCAACCGTAAAGATTGTCGAATTTTGATTTGGTAACCGAATCATTTACGTTAATGGCCGGAACGAGCAGAACGCCTTTTTCCTTCATCTGGTAGAGCCTGTGAACACCGGTTGTGGTTTCTTCAGAAACGCCTTTCCATTCTTTCACCACATTGTGCCAATGTTGCTTGTTCTCAGCAAATACATCCTGCAACTGTTTCATAAATGCCTTTTCTTCCAGGCTGCCTGCAGGTGCATTGAGTATTTCCGGATTCTTCTCCGCTTCAAAACCCTTATGGATCATCAGGGTGGCATCACCCCCATCGTCCACGATCAGGTTTGGGCCCTTGTTGCCTTCGAATGTGAGGGCCTGGTAAGTGCACCACCAGTATTCTTCGAGGGTTTCCCCTTTCCATGCGAAGACCGGGATGTCTTTCGCAGCGATAGCAGCTGCGGCATGATCCTGGGTGGAAAAGATGTTGCAGGAGGCCCAGCGCACATCTGCCCCCAGCTCTATTAGAGTTTCAATCAATACGGCAGTCTGAATGGTCATATGAAGGGACCCGCTGATCCTTGCACCTTTCAATGGCTTTTCAGCAGAGAACTTTTTCCTGATCGCCATCAGGCCCGGCATCTCTTTCTCGGCAATCTCTATTTCCTTACGTCCCCACTCAGCCAGGGACATATCTGCGACTTTGAATTTTGCGTTCTTTTCCAGCACCATATTATGTATAATTTAAGTTTAAAATTGGGATGCAAAGGTAGGGAAAAATATGTACAATATACGATATACCATATACCAATTGATCTTGTTTATTAGTCGGCAGTCTGCAGTCTGCACATGCAATATCGGACTTCTCACTTGAGAAGATTTCTCCTACCTTTGCCACATGCCCGTGATTTTCGAAAAAAACCTGTCTGGAGCCCGCCTTGGCGTTTGGCACATTATAGAATCGGAAGACTTTTTACGCTTTAATTCCAGGGCGTTTCCAGAAGATATTGCTACCGTGGATTCCTATAAAAATGAATCCCGCAGGAAGCAATGGCTGGCCTGCAGGGCTCTGATCGCCAGGATGTTACATCTCGAGGCTGTTAAGATTACTTATGATGGATACGGGAAACCTTCCCTGAATGGGTTCCAGGGGTATATCTCATTTTCCCATACAAGAGAATATGCAGCTGTTCTTATCAATGAAAATGACCCTGCCGGCATCGACATTGAGAAACTGACATCGAGAATCCACAGGGTAGCGGACCGTTTTCTCCAACCTGATGAACTGGAACATATAAAGCGGTTAGCCGGGAAGATGGTGACAGGTGAGAGGTGTCAATTGACACAGGCCGACAGTGACAACACCGAATGTCATCCGCAGACAGAACTCCTTTATTTATACTGGTGTGCGAAGGAGGCGTTATATAAATTTTATGGTAAACCTGATGTTGATTTAAAAAATGATATCCACATCAGTCCATTTGATTACTTTTGTATCTCGCAAGACACCTTTGCAGCAAGGGTAAATTTTCAGGAAGGTGCTAAAGATCATGAACTTCAATTCGAAAGGATAGGGGATCATATGCTTGTATATACTTTTTCAAAGCAAGGATGAATACATTAGAGGCCGCGATCAAAGAAAGAGTGCTTACGCTGGATGGTGCAATGGGCACCATGGTCCAGAAGTACAAACTTGACGAAGCTGCTTACCGGGGCGAAAGGTTCAGGGATTTTCCTCATCTCCTGAAAGGCAACAACGACCTGCTGGTTCTTACACAGCCCCAGGTCATCCGGGAGATCCATGAGCAATATCTTGCAGCAGGTGCCGATATCATTGAAACGGATACATTTAATGGCAGCAGTATTTCACAGGCCGATTATCATTTGGAGGAATACGTTTACGAGATCAATCTTACCGCAGCAAGACTGGCAAAGGAAGCGGTTGTGAACTTCACGGCTTCCGGTTCCGGCAAGCAACGTTGGGTTGCCGGTTCCATGGGACCGACCAATAAAACCGCATCGCTTTCCCCTGATGTCCAGAACCCCGCTTTCAGGGCTGTTTCATTCGACCAGCTTTACGAAGCATACCGGGAGCAGGCAAGGGGCCTGCTCGACGGAGGTGTCGATATTCTCATGGTTGAAACAATATTTGATACCCTTAATGCGAAAGCAGCGCTGATTGCCGTTTTTGATGAAATAGAAGCCAGGGGGCTTGATGGGAGATTCCCTGTTATTGCCTCCGGAACTATTACCGACCTCTCAGGCAGGACCCTTTCGGGCCAGACCCTTGAAGCGTTCATTTACTCTCTTTCTCATTTTGACCTGTTTGCGATTGGCCTGAACTGTGCACTGGGGGCAAAGGAACTCAGGCCTTATATTGAGGAACTGGCTTTGAAATCACCTTTTCCTGTGATCGCGTACCCCAATGCAGGGCTCCCAAACCAATTCGGTGAATACGACCAGCCTCCCCGGGAGATGGCCGAATATATAAAAGACTTCCTGGATAACGGTTTTATAAATCTGGTGGGCGGATGTTGCGGTACCACACCAGAATATATTTCCCGCTTTGCAGAACTGGCTGCCAGGGCCAAGCCGAGGGTTGTTCCCCAGAGAAGGCACGAGCTGCACCTCAGCGGCCTCGAGCCCCTGGTGATCTTTGAAGGAAGCAACTTCATCAACATCGGGGAGCGTACCAATGTGAGCGGTTCCAGGAAATTTGCCCGTCTTATACGGGACGGGAACTATGAAGAGGCGATGAGTGTTGCACGGCAGCAGGTGGAAAGCGGAGCCCAGGTCATTGATATTAGTATGGATGAAGCCATGCTTGATGCAGAAAAGTCCATGGTGGAATTCCTTAACATGATCGCCTCCGATCCCGATATTGCAAGGGTCCCTGTGATGATAGATTCATCAAAATGGTCGGTTTTACAAAACGGATTGAAGTGTGTCCAGGGAAAATGCATTGTGAATTCCATCAGCCTTAAAGAAGGTGAGGCGGCTTTTCTTGAACATGCAAAATATATCAGGAAATTCGGGGCTGCAGTTGTGGTGATGGCCTTTGATGAAGAAGGGCAGGCCACTTCTCTTGACAGGCGTATCGCTATTGCCCGAAGAGCTTACCAATTATTAACTGAGAAAGCAGGATACAGGCCCGAGGATATCATTTTCGACCCTAATATTCTTACGGTAGCTACCGGGATCGATGAACATAACAACTATGGAGTCGATTTTCTTAATGCAACAAGGTGGATCAAAGCCAATCTCCCTTATGCCAGGGTAAGCGGGGGTATAAGCAATCTTTCATTTTCCTTCAGGGGGAACGATTTTCTTAGGGAAACCATGCATTCGGCATTCCTCTATTACGCCATACAGGCAGGACTTGATATGGGGATTGTAAATGCCGGGCAATTGCCGGTTTACGACGAGATTGACAAAAGCCTTCTGAAGCTTGTCGAGGACGTTATCCTCAACCGCAGGAAAGACGGGACAGAAAGGCTGCTTGCCTATGCCGCCACCATGGAGGAAGGTCCCTACAAGGAAAAGAAAGTTGACGAATGGCGGGCGCTACCGGTTATTGAAAGGCTGCAGCACTGCCTGATCAAAGGGATCACCGAATTTATTGAAACTGACCTTGAAGAAGCGTTGCCGCTATTTGACCAGACCCTGAAAATCATTGAAGGCCCGCTCATGGACGGTATGAATATAGTAGGCGACCTTTTCGGGAGCGGTAAAATGTTCCTTCCACAGGTCGTCAAGAGCGCCAGGGTGATGAAAAAAGCGGTAGCCTACCTCACACCAAGGATTGAAGCAGAGAAAAAAGCCGGTTCACAGGCCGCCAGGCCCAATGGGAAGGTGCTGATGGCAACCGTAAAAGGCGATGTTCATGATATCGGGAAAAACATTGTCGGGGTTATACTCGCTTGTAATAACTACGAGGTCATCGACCTTGGTGTTATGGTGCCATCGGATCGTATTATTGCCGCAGCCCTCGAACATAAGGTGGATGTTATTGGCCTGAGCGGACTCATCACTCCTTCCCTGGAGGAAATGGTTCATGTTGCCAGGGAATTGAAGCGGGAAAAGCTTAACATCCCCATCATTCTGGGGGGAGCCACCACTTCGGAAATCCACACCGCAGTGAAAATCGAACCTGAGTACCAGCACGGAGTGATCCATGTGAAGGATGCTTCCAAGGCAGTAGGAGTGGTGGCGAACCTGCTCTCGGAAGAGAACCGGGGCGGATTTCTTGAAGGAGTGAAGGCGAAATACAGCGGGATGCGCTCCATGTATGATAAGAAAGCCGATCACGAATACATTTCTCTGACCGAGGCAAGAAGGAACAAATTGAGGATCGACTGGAAAAATTTCACGGGTGCTAAACCTCAGATGCTCGGGAGCAAAGTATTCTATGATTATCCGCTGGATGAGCTTGTCCCTTATATCGACTGGACTTTCTTCTTTCATGCATGGAAGCTGGGAGGTAAATATCCCCTTATTTTCAAGGATCCTGTAAAGGGGGTGGAAGCCAGGAAATTATTTGACGATGCACAAAAATTGCTTGCCGATATCCTGGAAAAAAAGATGCTCATTGCCCGTGGGATCATAGGATTATACCCCTGCAATTCAGTGGGGGACGACATTGAGGTGTATGCCGACGAACAGAGATCCAGGGTGCTAACCATATTCAGGTTCCTGCGCAACCAGCAGAAAAAAGAAGACAATGCTCCCAACCTTTGCCTCTCTGATTTTATCGCACCCAGGGATTCGGGGGTTGTAGATTATATCGGAGGGTTTGCAGTCACTGCCGGCCTGGGAGTTGAAGAATGGGCTTCGGTATTTGAACAGGACCTTGATGATTACAATGCGATCATGGTCAAGATCCTCGCCGACCGGCTTGCCGAGGCTTTTGCTGAAAATATGCACCGCCGCATCCGCCGGGAATTATGGGGATATGTAAAAGATGAGAACCTGGATGTCCATTCCATGATACATGAGGAATACCAAGGCATCAGGCCTGCTCCGGGCTATCCCGCCTGCCCCGAACATTCCGAAAAAAAGGTGCTGTTTGAGCTGTTGTCGGCCGAAACGAAAGTAGATATAAAGCTGACCGAAAATTTTGCCATGTATCCGGCCGCATCTGTTTCGGGCTTTTATTTTTCACACCCTCAATCACAGTATTTCAACCTCGGTAAGATCAGCCGGGACCAGGTTGCCGACTATGCCAGGCGAAAGGGACTGACCATCGAAAAAGCAGAAAAATTGCTTAATACCAATTTAAATTATTAAAGAATGCAAGTAATCGATATCATAAAACAGGCCGATAAAACCTTATTTTCATTCGAGCTTCTACCCCCGCTCAGGGGCAACAGCATTGCAAGCATATACAAGGTAATTGATCCCCTGATGGATTTCAATCCTTCATTTATCAATGTGACTTACCATCAGGAGGAAGTCGTTTATAAAAAACATCCCAGTGGCCTGCTTGAAAAAAAGACCATCCGCAAAAGGCCGGGAACCGTTGCAATTTCGGCAGCAATAAAAAATAAGTACACTTCAGTGGAAGTAGTTCCCCACCTGATATGCGGAGGGTTTTCAAAAGAAGAAACAGAATACGCCCTTATCGATTTTCATTACCTTGGGATAGATAATATCCTTGCCCTCAGGGGAGATGCCCCGAAAAACCTGAGGACCTTCCAGCCTGAGCCCAACGGGCATACCAACGCGAACGAACTGGTTAAACAGATCACCGAGATGAACCAGGGCAAGTTCCTTGACGATGAGATGCAGCATAAATTCTCTACCAATTTCTGTGTGGGAGTGGCCGGTTATCCAGAAAAGCATATCGAAGCGCCCAATATGGCCACGGACCTTACCTACCTTAAGAAAAAGATAGATGCCGGTGCCGAGTTCATCATTACACAAATGTTCTTCGATAATAAAAAATATTTCAGTTTTGTTGATGCCTGCCGTAAGGAAGGGATCAGTGTACCTATCATACCGGGGATGAAGCCTATAAGCGTTATGCGTGAACTGACCGCATTGCCACAGATTTTTTATATCGATATACCTGAAAAGCTGTCAAAGGAAGTTCAGAAATGCACTACAAACGAGGATGTGTTTAAGGTGGGAATTGAATGGGGCATTGAACAGTCGAAGGAACTGCTCGACAATGGAGTTCCTGTGCTGCATTATTTTACTGTGGGTATATCGGAAAACATACGCCAGATAGCAAAAGCAATATTCTAAGAGTTCATCTATGGACCTGTTGAACAAATTAACGAAAGACGCTTCCAACGGCAGGAAAAAATTTGCAGTCCTGGTGGATCCTGATAAATCGACAACTGCATCTCTAAAAAAACTGGCAGGGATATCTTCAAAAGCCGGAGTCGACTATTTCTTTTTCGGAGGCAGCCTGCTGATGCACGGGAACGGAGAAAAGCAAATCAGGATTCTGCGCGATTATTCAAACATTCCCTTAGTCCTTTTTCCAGGAAGCAGCCTCCAGGTATATCCCAACGCCCATGGAATATTACTGCTCTCCCTTATATCGGGGAGAAATCCCGATATGCTTATCGGCAAGCATGTGGAATCAGCCGCCTTACTCAGAGCCAGCAAACTTGAGATCCTGCCAACTGGTTATATGCTGATCGAAAGCGGACGGCCCACTTCGGTTTCCTATATCAGCAACACCCGGCCCATTCCTTCCGATAAACCCGATATTGCTGTTTGCACAGCAATTGCAGGGGAGATGCTTGGACTCAGACTGATCTATATGGATGCCGGTTCAGGTGCCTTGATTCCTGTCCCCGGGGAAATGATCAGTCGGGTAAAAGAGAATATTTCCATCCCGCTTATCGTCGGAGGTGGTATTACCGATACGGTAAAAGCGAAAACTGCATTGAAAGCAGGAGCCGATGTTATCGTTATCGGCAATGCGATTGAGAAAAATCCGAAACTGATTCCTGCAATTAGTGAAATATTGAAGTAAATAGATAGCTTATAACGGAGCTTCGCACACAAGCCGCCTTTGCTGCAGTGAGCGAAATATATCGCAAAAGTTGCCTTGGCTGTCAGGAGCGAAGTATAATGCAAAAGCTGCCTTGGCTTCAAGGAGCGAGCCTGGTTATAGATTCTAATCTGAAGAATGTTTATGTGAGCGACGCAGAAGGCGCAGCAGCGTTGCATTTATACAAGCGACAAGTGCAGCGGCGGTGTGAGATGCTTCGCTTACAACATTTTTATCATTTCATTTACAATATTCTGCGTCCCTTCAGCTATCTGGCTTATCGTGGCATCGAGCATGTAACACGGCGTGGTGAATAGTTTGTGAACAGGGTCGATGACGACCTGCCCATGATCGGCCTGAACATACTTGTTCCCTTTCTTTTCAATAAAACTGCCTGAAGCCGGATCCTGACCCGTGGTTAGTTTTGCCCCCCTGAACAGTATGCCCAGGATCACAGGGGCGATGCACATGGCACCGATGGGTTTCCCTGCTTCATGCATGGCCCTGACCGCTTTCTCCACTTCAGGATTCACCTTTGCGTCGTCACCTTTGTATGCCCAGCTGCACAGATTTTTGGCAGCACCAAATCCGCCCGGAAAAATTATTGCATCAAACCCGGAGGCTGAAAATTCGCTTAAAGGTTTGATATCACCTCTTGTGATCCTGGCCGCTTCGGTAAGCACGTTGCGTTTTTCACCTGCCGGTTTCTTGTGCAGGTGATCAATCACATGGTATTGCTCAATATCGGGGGCAAAACATTGGGATGTGGCCCCGGCTTTGTCAATGGCAAGCAGGGTCAGGACTGCTTCGGTGATCTCAGCCCCGTCAAAAACTCCGCATCCTGCGAGGACAACAGCAAATTTTTTCATAATTCTTTCGTTATATTTATACAAAATTTTTCCATGGTAAAATTATTAAAATCACTGCCTGAAAACAAATTCATTTTACATTCTTATTTTTGTGCATCCTAATAAAACTTTTTACTGATGAAAAAAATTCAAATGGTCGACTTACGCAGTCAGTACCTGAACATGAAAGAAGAGGTTGACAAGGCGATCCATGAGGTTATTGACTCATGTGCTTTTATTAACGGGCCTGCGGTAACAGCCTTTCAGAAAGATCTTGAGAAGTATCTCGGGATCAGGAATGTTATTCCCTGCGCCAACGGTACCGATGCACTCCAGGTTGCGATGATGGCCCTGGACCTGCAGCCGGGCGATGAGGTCATTACGACTTCTTTTACTTTTATTGCCACTGCGGAAGTCATTGCCCTTCTTCGCCTGACCCCGGTTCTTGTAGATGTTGACCCGGATACCTTCAACATAGATCCAAAAGCGATAGAAAGTGCGATCACGCCGAAAACCAAAGCCATTGTCCCGGTCCATCTTTTCGGGCAGGCCGCACCCATGGAAGCGATCATGGAGATTGCATCCAGGCACAAGCTTTTCGTGATAGAGGATAATTGCCAGGCAATAGGAGCCGATTATATCTTCAGGGATGGCAGCCGAAAGAAGGCAGGCACTATCGGCCATATCGGCTGTACTTCATTTTTTCCTTCAAAGAACCTGGGATGTTACGGCGATGGGGGAGCCATATTCACGAATGACGATGAACTGGCAAAACAGCTCAGGGTAGTGGTTAATCATGGCATGGCCGTACGTTACTACCATGACTGCGTGGGTGTAAATTCACGCCTTGACAGCATACAGGCGGCTATCCTGAAAGTCAAGCTTCAGTATCTTGACCAGTACGCAGCAAAACGCAGGGCTGCAGCTGATTTTTATGACAAGGCTTTTCAAGGCAATCCCAAATTGAAAACACCCGCCAGGTATTCAGGTTCAAATCATGTTTTTCACCAGTATACGCTTGTGACTCATGATATTGACCGTGCCGCTTTGATCGCTCATTTGAATTCGAAAGAGATACCGGCCATGATTTATTATCCTGTTCCTTTGCATCTTCAGAAAGCATACCTCGATCCCAGGTACAAACCCGGAGATTTCCCGGTAACGGAGCATCTTTCCAGTACCGTGGTTTCCCTGCCCATGCATACCGAACTGGAGGAGGAACAACTGGAGCATATTACCTCCTCGGTACTTGAATTTTTAAACTCCTGAAATGGAAAAAGAATTTTTTGCACATGAAACAGCCGTCATCGACGAAGGTTGTAAGATAGGAAAAGGAAGCAAGATATGGCATTTCACGCATGTCATGAAAGATTGTGAGATCGGTGAAAATTGTAACCTGGGCCAGAACGTAGTAGTTTCTCCAAAGGTCACCCTGGGACGAAATGTCAAGGTCCAGAATAATGTTTCAATCTATACCGGTGTGATCTGTGAGGATGACGTTTTTCTAGGGCCATCCATGGTCTTCACTAATGTAATCAATCCGCGCTCCCATATCCTCAGAAGGGACCAGTACCAGCAAACCCTTGTGAAACACGGCGCATCAATCGGGGCCAATTCCACTATCGTCTGCGGCCATACCATAGGCGAGTTTGCATTTATCGGGGCGGGCGCGGTTGTGACAAAGGACGTTCCTGCATATGCCCTTATTGTAGGTAACCCCGGCCGTCACGTTGGCTGGATGAGCGAATACGGGCACAGACTGACGTTTGACGAGAAGGGATTTGCAGTCTGCCCCGAAAGCAAAGAAAAATACAGGTATATCGATGGGAAAGTAATTAACTTAAGGAAATGAAAACAGCAGAACTAAACAGACCTGTGAATTTTGCATTGATCGGAGCGGCTGGATACGTTGCTCCCAGGCATATGAAGGCAATCAAGGAAACCGGGAACAAGATCATATGCGCATTAGATCCATATGATGGAGTGGGGATCATCGACAGCTATTTTCCAAATGCCGATTTTTTCATTGAGCCGGAGCGGTTTGACCGTCACCTGGATAAGCTGAGAAGAATGGCCCTTGCAAAAAAAAGGCAGGAAGTCAACAAGGTGGATTATGTGAGCATCTGCTCGCCAAACTATATGCATGATTCACATATAAGGCTGGCACTGCGCAATGAAGCAAATGCCATTTGTGAAAAACCGATCGTACTGAATCCATGGAACCTGGATGCCTTGAAGGAAATTGAAAAAGAAACCGGTAAAAAAGTATTTACCGTACTCCAGCTAAGGTTGCACCCGGCCATTATTGCCCTTCGCGAAAAAATCAGGAAAGGCTCGAAAAACAAGATGTATAACCTGGACCTGACTTATATCACTTCCAGGGGAAACTGGTATTACCGTTCATGGAAAGGAGATATTTCAAAGTCGGGAGGAATCGCAAGCAATATAGGAATTCACTTTTTTGATATGCTGACCTGGATTTTCGGGGAAGTGAAATCCAACAAGGTACATGTAATGACCGAAAGTAAAGCCGGTGGTTTTCTCGAACTTGAAAAGGCCAGGATCAGATGGTTCCTCAGCCTTGATTACAACGACATTCCCGACCAGGTAAAAAAAACAGGTAAGCGTACATACAGGTTGCTAACTCTCGATGGGGAAGCAGTTGAGTTCAGTGAAGGCTTTACCGACCTTCATACCGATACATACAGGGATATTCTGTCGGGTAAGGGCTTTGGACTGACTGATGCCAGGTCCAGTATAAATATTGCGTTTCAGATAAGGAATGACAGCCCGATCGGACTGAAGGGTGATTATCATCCGTTCCTGAAAAGAACGTAAACAGTGAATCGTGAGCCGGATCGCGAATATTTGTTAAGTAAACATGATCAATATGAAAATTCTAGTTACAGGCGGCACAGGGTATATCGGAAGCCACACCGTTGTTGAGCTTCAGGCAAAAGGGTACGAGGTGATCATCGTGGATGACCTTTCGAATTCTTCAATCGAGGTCCTTGATAATATTGCCAGGATCACAGGTCAGAAGCCGTTGTTCGAGCAGTTCAATCTGACGGATTCAGTTAAGACCGGGGAATTTTTCAGAAAACATAATGATCTGAAGGGGATTATTCATTTTGCAGCTTTCAAGGCGGTTGGTGAGTCGGTGGATTTTCCACTGAAGTATTATCACAACAACCTTGTTTCCCTTATCAACATACTCCAGGGGATGATTGATAACGATATCCCTGATATCGTATTCTCTTCTTCCTGCACGGTTTACGGCCAGCCTGAAAAATTACCGGTAAAAGAGGATGCTCCGATACAGAAAGCATGGTCCCCTTATGGAAATACCAAACAGATATCAGAAGAGATTATAAGCGATACCAGTAATATATCGGGGATACAGGGAATTCTGTTAAGGTATTTCAACCCTGTCGGGGCTCATGAAACTGCGATCATTGGAGAGCTCCCGCTCGGCGTTCCGAACAGCCTGATGCCTTATATAACCCAAACTGCCATTGGGAAAAGGCCTTTCCTGAGGGTTTGGGGAAGCGATTACAATACACCTGATGGCACGGCCATAAGGGATTACCTTCATGTTACAGATCTGGCAAAGGCCCATGTCATTGCGGTTGAAAGGATGCTTGAAAATAAAATGAAACAAAAAGTTGAGGTTTTCAATCTTGGGACCGGAAACGGCTTTTCGGTATTACAGGTAATTGAATCGTTTGAACGGTCTACTGGTGTCAGGTTGAATTACCAGGTTATGGACCGTCGCCCGGGGGATATCGAAAAGGTATGGGCCGACACAGAATATGCAAACAAAGAGCTGGGCTGGAAAACTGAGAAAAGTCTTGATGAGATGACGGCTTCGGCATGGAAGTGGGAAAAGGCACTCGCTGAAAAGGACAAAAAGTAAGTATATTTATTTATCTTTGAGATTCGAACTCTAAACATCCCAACGATGAAAACGATTTTGATAACAGGTGGAGCTGGTTTTATCGGTTCACATGTGGTAAGGCGTTTTGTCAAGAACTATCCGCAGTATAAAATTGTGAACCTTGACAAGCTTACGTATGCAGGCAATCTTGCAAACCTTAAGGACATTGAGAAAGAACCTAACTATGAATTTATAAAGGCCGATATTGTCGCCGGGGAATTAATTAAAAAGATTTTCCAGAAATACCGCTTCGACGGTGTGATCCATCTTGCCGCTGAATCTCATGTTGACAGGTCCATTGCCAATCCTACCGAATTTATATATACCAATATCATTGGAACGGTTAACCTGTTAAATGCTGCAAGGGAGATCTGGGATACAATGGATGGCAAGCGGTTTTATCATATCTCCACAGATGAGGTTTACGGCTCCCTTGGCGAAACAGGCCTTTTTGTAGAGACCACTCCGTACGATCCCCGGAGCCCGTATTCGGCTTCGAAAGCAAGTTCGGACCATCTTGTAAGGGCATACTTTCATACTTACAAACTGCCAATGGTCATCTCGAATTGTTCAAACAATTACGGACCCTTCCAGTTCCCCGAGAAGCTGATTCCCCTGGTTATTAACAATATCAGGAACAATAAGCTGATCCCGGTTTACGGCAAGGGTGAGAATATCCGTGACTGGTTATTTGTGGAGGATCATGCAGAGGCCATTGACAGGATCTTCCATGCAGGGATTAACGGGGAGACATACAATATTGGTGGCATCAATGAATGGAAGAATATTGACCTGCTGAAGCTTTTATGCACTATCATGGATACCAAGCTTCGCCGCACTGCCGGTACTGCAGAACACCTGATAACGTATGTCAAAGATCGTGCAGGGCATGACCTTAGGTATGCGATTGATTCATCAAAGCTTCAGAATGAGCTGAAATGGAAGCCATGTACCAGGTTTGAGGAGGGTCTGGAGAAGACGGTAGACTGGTATCTTGCGAATGAAGAATGGATGAAGAATATAACTACCGGGGACTACCAGAAGTATTACGATAACCAATATAATAAACGGTAAACAAAAAGAGATAGTGAAGAAATGTGTTCCGCGTTTTACGGGGGAAACATTTTTTTATGCAGCTGCGACGTTAACTTCTTTCCCTATCTTGGAGATCAGTCCCTGTAATACATTTCCGGGGCCGACTTCAATGAAATGAGTGGCACCATCCGCAATCATCCTTTGAACCATCTGAGTCCAAAGCACAGGAGCAGTGAGCTGGGCAATCAGGTTTTCCTTGATCTTTACAGGGTCAGTGACTCTTTCGGCAGTGGCATTCTGGTAAATCGGGCAAATAGGCTCATGAAAAACTGTGCTGTTAATGGCTTCGGCGAGTTCCACCCTGGCCGGTTCCATAAGGGGTGAATGAAATGCGCCTCCCACTTTTAAAGGAAGTGCACGTCTTGCACCACCGGCTTTTAATTTTTCACAGGCAATCTCAATACCCTTCATACTTCCGGAAATAACCAGTTGACCAGGGCTGTTATAATTTGCAGGAACTACGATTTCGTCGATGGATTTGCAGATCTCTTCAACCTTAAGGTCGTCGAGTCCCAGGATCGCAGCCATCGTCGAAGGTTCTTTTTCGCAGGCTTTCTGCATAGCCTGCGCCCTGGCGAAGACAAGCCTTAGGCCATCTTCAAAGGACAAAACCTTGTTTGCAACCAGGGCTGAGAATTCACCCAGGGAATGCCCGGCAACCATATCGGGTTTAAATGTATCGCCGAGAGTGGAGGCAAGGATTACCGAATGAAGAAAAATTGCAGGCTGAGTGACCCTGGTCTGCCTCAGGTCCTCATCAGTACCTGCAAACATCAGATCTGTAATGCCGAAACCAAGTATTTCATTGGCTTTTTCAAAAAGTGCTCTGGCGGAATCCGATTTCTCGTAGAGATCTTTCCCCATTCCAACAAACTGGGCCCCCTGGCCGGGAAATACATATGCGGTCATACAATTCGTAAATTTATTTCCTGTTCCCTAAGAATCTCAGCATGAACAGGAAAAGGTTAATAAAATCGAGGTATAAGGTAAGTGCTCCAAGAATACTCATTTTCCTGGCATTCTCCTCACCGAATTCACCGGCTCCTGCACCTATCCTTTTCAGTCTCTGAACATCATAAGCGGTCAACCCGGTAAATATCAGGACACCAAGAATACTGATAATGTATTCGAGAGAGTTGCTGTGCATAAAGAAATTTACAAGCATCGCGAGCATGATCCCGATAAGGCCCATCATTAAAATGGAACCGAATTTCGTGAGATCGGTTTTCGTTGTATACCCTGCAACAGCCATAATGCCGAACATACCTGCTGTAACAATAAAGGTTTTAAAAATGGAAGCTGCCGTGTAAACTAAAAGAATAAAGCTCAGGCTCATGCCCATGATCACAGAAAATGCGATGAATAATAAGGTCATGGCAAGGGCAGATAGTTTCTGGAACCCAAATGACATCAGCAATACAAACCCTATAGGAGCAAGGGTCACAATCCAGCCGAGAGGTGATAAACCGCCGGTTTCTGTATTGATCAGGCTCCTGATCGCCGATTCAGACGAGGCAAACCAATATGCCGTTCCTGCAGTCACGATCATGGCCAGTGTCATCCATGTAAATACCTGCGACATAAATGTTTTTGCTATAATCCCGGCATCTGCCCCGGAAGCAGATCCGAAATAATTCCTGTTATTTTCTTCAAACATGTTTTGTTCTCCTCTTATTTAGTTATTACTTGTTCGTTAATCGCGAACCGAAAATCATGACTCGAATTTCAAATTCCGGATCACGATTCACGGATCACGATTTCAATGCAGTCTCGTTGATATCAGATGCAGGAACTCGGCACGGGTCTTATCCCTTTCAAACGCACCAATAAAATCGGATGTTGTTGTCACGGAATTCTGTTTCTGAATACCACGCATTGACATACACAAATGTTGTGCCTCGATTACAACTGCCACGCCAAGGGGTTTAAGGGTGTTATTTATTGCATCCTTGATTTGCATAGTCAGGCGTTCCTGGACCTGCAGCCTTCTTGCATAAATTTCAACAACTCTGGCAATTTTACTAAGACCCGTAATGTATTTATCGGGGATGTAGGCCACATGCGCTTTCCCGATAAACGGGATCATGTGATGTTCACACATCGAATAGATCTCAATATCCTTCACAATCACCATTTCGCGATAATCTTCGCGGAAGCGGGCCGACAGAAGGATCTCTTCAGGATCCAGGTTATACCCCTGGTTCAGGAAAAGGATGGATTTTGCAACACGCAAAGGGGTTTTAAGGAGCCCTTCGCGATCGGGGTTTTCACCGATCAGCTTTAAAATCTCCTTGTAATGGTAACTTAATTGTTCAATTTTCGCAGGATCGTAATCATCGGTTCTTTCGTAGCTGAGCTTTTCTTCTGTCATGACAATCTGTCTTTATTTGTTGCCAAAATATTCTACAATATTGTTTTCCGTTTCTTCCAGCCTTATAGAATGAAGGTTTGACCCTTCTGATCGCACAAAAGGTTCGAGTGTATCCCAGATCCCGATAGCCAGGTTCTCGGTTGATGCAAGTTTCCCCGTCATGAAATCTACCTCCAGGTTGATGTTTTTATGGTCAAGTTTCTGCAATATGTTCTCATCGATCAGGCGGCTCAGGACTTTAAGATCCATTACAAAGCCTGTATCAGGATCCGGATCACCCTTGACTGTTACCATGAGAACATAATTATGACCATGCCAGAGGGGGTTGGAGCATTTACCAAACACACGCAAATTTTCTTCGTCGGAATATTCAGGGCGAAATAACCTGTGAGCCGAGTTAAAGTGCTCTTTACGTGTAATATAAACCATTCAGGGCCGATTAATTATTTGCAAAGTTACAAATTATTTTTCTTCTTCTTCCTGAAGACATCGAAGCGTACACCACCCCAGATCCTGAACTGGGAAACATCGTAAAAGAACGACGAATTGCTCCAGGAGGTATTCAGGTCGTTCAAGCCAGCTATGATGGCCCCCCCAATATACCACTTTTTAGAGTTAAAGCCGGTTGCAAAACGCAGCCCTAACTGGAACACAAAATCTTCCCTTGAATAGGACCTGCCCTTTGCATCATAGGTATAAGTGAGCCATGCAACCCCGGGGAATGCTGCGGCGCTTATATATGCATGTTTAAGGAAGACAAGGGTATATGCGTATCCCGGAGCAAGGCTAAACGAAAAAAACCGGCCGCCTGCCACAACCTCATCATTGGCAAGATGATATTTTGATCTTAGTTCCCCGGGAATAATTCCCGTATCGGATGAGACCTCGTAAAAGGAAAATCCAGGCCTTACCATGAATGATCCTGCACTCCTGACCTGTCTTTCATTCTGAAGAAATGCAGCCCTGAGAGAAAACTTTTTGCTGTTGTATATCCAGTAGCCATAGGCCCCCAGTGAAAAAAGGTTCATGTTTGGCAGGGTATAATACTTGCTGTTAGCCGGACGAACATTCTGGATGTAAAATCCTTTGAAATTCTGAATGAAAAGTTCGGCTGCAACAGCCCTGCCGAAAGCATTTATCCTAAGGTCGATCGATTTTGTTTTCCCATAGGTTGATTCGTCGAACTGGTAAAAGGGATTTGTGATCGAAAGTCCTAAGCCGAACCATTTGTAAAATCCCGCAATACCTATTTTTATGTTTGTATTTGGTTGAAATACTATGTTTTCAACCTCATTCGTGTTTACACTAAAATTGGCATTCTGGTAAAGCAGGTAAAGCCTGGTGGTAAGCCATTCGGAATAGTCCTCGATATAATTCGTATCAATTTTCGTTTCCTGCAGGCTGTCCTTCTGTTGTGCAGAAACCTGCATGGACAGAGAAAGTAACAAAAACATTACGAAACCTGCCTTTGCCACGATAGTTGCTTTCATGAATGTTCGTTCCCTGCCGAACCGGGAGGTTGCGTTAATCCTATGATCTGTGTAACTTCAAAAACAGTATAAACAACATAAAGTATGAAGAAGTTCAGAAGAAAAGGAATCGCATCTTTTCTGTTCAGGAAAGCATAGATGATCATGATTGTAATAAACAGAAAAAGCTTAAGCGCTGTAGTCAGCATGAAAACCGAGACAAACATGTTAAACCTTTTCTGAAGAGATCTGTTCAGGATCATAAACGATAACAGGCTGGTGGCATAATAAAAGGCAAATAAAAAGGGGAGGGAAGGTGTAAACCACGGGGACGGAAGAATAAAAAACAGGCCAAGTGCCAGGACCCCGGTTGCAAGAGTTACTATCAGCAGTCGTTTTGCATAGCTTATTACAACAGATTTCATAATTACTTTTTTTTAAGCAGATCCCTGGTAACATAATAGATAGCCAGAAAAACTGCTGAAATGGATAATAATACAGTGAAAACAGGTTTTGTTTTAAGCCAGATATCAAGTTTGAGTCCTCCGAAAGCGCCGGCAACGATGATTACCATCATCTGGATAGCCATGCCTGAATAACGAGCATACTGGTTCAGGCCCTTTTTCGGATCAACCTGCAGATTCATTAGTAGTTGGTTTCACATCCAAGGCAGGAGGTATTTCCATTTTACACGTCCCTGAAAATTTGGCTCCCGGCTCGATAGCAAGTTTACCCGTGGTGATATCTCCGCTGTAAATTGCAGTTTCCTTCAGGGTTATCAATTCCGCGACCTTCACGGTAGCTTTTACTTCACCGGAGAAATCAGCATTCTGGCAGATAATTTCACCTTCGATCCTCCCGGTCTGGCCAACAACAATCTTACCTTTGCAGTGGATGTTGCCGATAAGAGTTCCATCAACCCTGAAGTCACCATTTACACTGATTTCACCTTTTACAACCGTGCCCGGTCCCATAATGTTGATTGACGGCATTTCGGGTTCTCTGTTTTTAGCCATTGCTTTTTTATTTTACGGTGTAATTCTTTTCAAAAAATCTTTGATACTTTCTTATATCCTTATTCTTATAAAGCACCGGATAATTTGTAACGGAGATTACAAAATCACTATAATCCCCGCTTGTTTCAAGCTTGGTAAAAATGTATTTGCTATCCCTTATGCTAAGAAGGTATTGCATTGCTTTCTGCGCTTCATCAAAATTACTTACGGTAATCATCTCTTCGTTATTTTCGAAAAGCAGGCTGTTAACTTCAAGGCCATCTAAATCATGCATCCTGGAGTTAAAATCGGCTATTTTAATTTTAAGGGCATTGACATCAACTTTGGAATTGTTTACAATAATTACGTAAAAGTGCACAGCAGTTGAATCAAACGTGTATAGGCTTTCCGCAGCTTTGAGTATTGCAGCAGTGGAATCAGCCTGATTTGTACCCGGTTTATTTCCGGGCCCGGCAGCGAGGGTGGCGAGAATTTCCCTGGCAAGATTGCCGACAGGACTTTTAGGATAATCCTGCGGAATTTTGGCAAGGGCAACCGTCATGGAGTCTGCAACTTCAATTTTTCCCAGGGATAACGCACGGAGATAGTCGAACCGGGGAAGGAGAGCTGTATCGCTTTTATAGATGGAATGGGCTTCCGCTGCATTACTGATTACCATATAATATTGTTGGTTCTGGAAGGCCTTGTATGTTATCTCATACAATTTGGATGATTCGGATTTTTTAGAGGCCAGTTCCTTGAAATAGTTCGGATTGACCATCAGTTTGGCATAATCTGTTTCAGGATAATCGGTGAGCAGCAAGTTGCGGTAATAATCAGATTTTGTATCGTTTTTCAGGCCTTTATAAAGAGTATAAAGTTCATAATATGTTTGGGCCTTTCTCGTAAAATCAGGATACCTGTGCAGCAGGGTTTCAAAACTTTCAATGGCATGACCATAATCATTTAGTCCATCGAAATATATAAAACCTGATTTATAATATGCATCCATAACCCTTTGATTCGATGCGATGAGTTTGGCCGGAGTAAGCGGAATATCCTGGCTGTAATATTTCCTGTCTTTGGGATTAGTTGACTTTGGTTCGGTTTTTTTAAGGATAGTAGTGTCGCCACCCCCGGGAGGCATTAGTTGGGAAGAATCAACAGGGGGTTCACCAGTAGCCATCACAATCGCTTTATCGGTGAGGAACCAATTATCCTCAAGTCTTCTTCTTCCCCATTTTTTCCCAAAGGCGGAAAATCCACTGGTCATTGTGGCAGCATTATAAAAATACCATCGACCCTGAGAAGAAGTTGTATTGGACTTTTCTTCCTGGTTTGCAAACACCTGGTTTTGCAGTTTTGTCTGTTCTTCCTGGCTTTTTTTAACTTCATTGGCTAGATAGATTGCAATAATCTTGTCGATAACCTTAAAGCGTTGATCCTCCGACATGGCGGCCAGTGCCTGTAAACTGTCTTCCCGGCTGATCAGCTGCAACTGCTGAACCAGATCGGTAAGGGTGGCGGTTTTTTTCCTGATAGCTTTATAATTCGCGAAATCGACCGGCAGGAATTGCATTGTACTGTCATAATAAGCCTGTGCTTTGGGATAGTTGGGGTATGAAAAATAGATATCAGCAAGCTGTAGTGCCGAAATCGCTCTCTGGTAGTTATTGCTTTTGCTTGTACTAACAGATTTTCCCAGGTAATCTATGGCATGAACAGTGTCTTTGTCGGTGAGGGAAATTTGAGCAAGAGCATAATATACCTGATCAAGATATTCCTTGTTCTTTTCGTCTTTAAGCATCTTGTTAAGCTTTTTGACAATGAAATCCCGGTCGGTCGATTTACTGGTATAACACTGAGCCAGGTTTATCTTTGCGTTGAATTCCATTTCATACGCGGTGCTATGCTTAAGTACCTGGGTATACATTTCTGCCGCCCTGTCGGGGTCTTCTTGTTTCTGATAGATCTGCCCGAGTATGAAATAGATCCTTGTCTTGATCTTTACGCTGGGTTTTAGTTCCAGTGCCCTGTTGAGGTAAGGAACGGCTGCATCATAGTTTCGTTGAAGGATAAAGGAATTAGCGTAGGCAAGATTTGCCCCTTCCTCATATTTAGAAGGCGCCTCGCCTTTATTTATTTTATTCAGAAGCATATCAAGCATTGGCTCCCCCCGGTTATAGTCGCCAATCTGAATATTTGACATCGCGAGCCAGTACATGGCATCATACTTAATGTCATTATCATTATAGGTTTTGATAACGAACTCAAAAGTCCGCCTGGCCATTGGATAGTCTTTTTTGTAAAAATAAGATATCCCGATAAGCATGTAGGAGTCGTCGATCCATTTGCAATATTCTTTATGATTGAAGAACATTGAATGCTTCTGTATTGTTTTAGAGGCCTTTTTGATCGCGTTGTCGGCAAACTGTGCAGCCTTGTTCCCGCTTTTATCACCGAAGTTGTATACCGGCAGGACAAGGGCGAAATTATCTTTCATCTGTGCATTATAATCCTTTATGCCCTGACGCATCAGGTCCATGCCATTCCAGTAAACATTATAATGTGCAGTAAGGTTATGATATGCGCGACGGGTCCATGTATTTTTCTTTGTGGAGCATGCACTGAAAAAAAATGAGCCGGTGAGCAATAGAAAAATTCCGGCGAGGGCGTATTTCTTCGTCGAGACCAAATTCCTGGTAATTAATATAGGTATAACTACTAAACGGCAAATTTAGTATAATTTTACGATATTTGCAGCCGTTATAGGATGAGGATAAATGAATCGGGATGGCTGCTGAAAAAGGAGAAAAAAGGAAACAGAACTGGAAGGACAGGCTAAGGAATAAATACAGGCTGGTCTTCATGAACGATGAAACCCTGGAAGAACGTCTGACCTTCCGTCTTTCACGTCTTAACGTATTTATTGCCCTGGGAACGCTGACCATCCTCCTTATTTTTCTGACTTCTATCCTGATAGCATTCACACCCCTCCGTGAGTATATACCAGGCTATTCCAGTGTCGGTCTTCAGAAGAAACTGTATGAATTAACTTTAAAAACTGATTCAATAGAGAGAGCCCTGGTGCGCAAAAATCTCTATTTGAAGAATCTGAAGGACGTTATTAACGGCAAAGATCTTTCAGAGAACAAGCCTGTCGCAAAGGATACCGTGAGAAAATACGGAGATATTCGTCTTAAAAGGTCTGAAGATGATTCGCTTTTGCGTGCTGATGTGGAAAGCAGGGCCAAATACAATTTATACAAAGCAGAATCAGGCGAGCCTTCTGCATCCGGTAAGGGTTCAATAGGTGGTGTTCTCTTTTTTACACCTTTAAAAGGAGTGATCACAAGCGGATTTG
This sequence comes from Bacteroidota bacterium, assembly GCA_026391755.1. Taxonomy (GTDB): domain Bacteria; phylum Bacteroidota; class Bacteroidia; order Bacteroidales; family FEN-979; genus CAIRDP01. The sequence goes on along the minus strand of JAPLDN010000227.1, from coordinate 594 downwards.
ATATGGCAAATAGTCATTTCGGCGTTGATATAGTTGCCAAACAGAATGAGGCCATTAAATCGGTTCTTGATGGTACTGTAATATTTGCCAACTGGACTCTTGAAACCGGGTATGTTGTCGTGATACAGCATTCTCAGAATATAGTAAGCGTCTATAAACATAACTCAGCCATACTTACAAAAACAGGAGATTATGTGTATGCAGGGGAACCGATTGCAATTATCGGCGAGACCGGGGAATATTCAAGCGGCCCGCATCTGCATTTTGAGCTCTGGTATGAAGGAAAACCTGTTAACCCCAAAGATTACATCTCTTTTTAAATGGGAACCACTACCTTGTCAAAAAAACGTATCGCAATTCTGGGTTCCACTGGTTCAATTGGCAGGCAAACGCTTGAAGTCATCAGATCGAACCCTGACCTTTTCGTTGTCGAAGTTCTCACTGCTCAGAATAATTGTGATGTGCTTATTGCGCAGGCGCTGGAATTCAATCCTAATGTTGTTGTGATAGGGAATCCCAAATGTTACATAAAAGTCTCAGAAGCCCTGGGATCTCTGCCAATAAAAGTATTCTCCGGAGAAGACTCCATAACAC
>JAPLDN010000279.1 GCA_026391755.1 Bacteroidota bacterium | reverse complement strand
AGGCTGGGATCATTGATGAACTTCATGTTCAGTTCTATCTTTGCCGGCATTATAATTTGGATATACTCCTGCTCCGGATGCGAGGATTTGCCAAGGATCTCATTTTCATTGATGTATTCAAGCGAGGCATAATCGGTGATGCCGGGTTTAACATTTAAAACCCTTCTTTGTTCTGAAGTATACATGTCGACATACTTCCTTATTTCAGGCCTGGGGCCTATGAGGCTCATATCTCCCATGAGGACGTTGATCAGCTGAGGAAGTTCATCGAGCTTGAATTTCCTGAGGTAGAAACCGACCTTGGTAATCCTGCTGTCGCGGCTGCCAATGGTGAGCCCGATCTTTTTGTCGCTGTTTGTGCGCATCGAACGGAACTTCAGCAACCTGAAATCCTTATTATTCCTGCCAACCCTGAGCTGGGAATAAAAAACTCCGCCTCTTGAATTAAGGGAAATACAAACCGCGAAGATCAGGAAAAACGGAAGGCATATGACCAATCCGATTAGAGAAAACAGTATATCGAAAAAACGTATCATGTCAAAATAATCGTGATCATGTGATAGTCGAAATGAACGTGATATCGGTAACGATCGTCATGGCATCTCGCCCATCACGTTCATCACGGCATTCACCACCGCTCTCACCACCTCATCCACCATATCATCGGTAAGGTCATAGTAAACGGGGAGGGTGATCTCGCGGGAATAATTGTCGTAGGCTACAGGGTAGTCATCCATATTGTATCCGAGGCCTTTGTAGAAAGTCATCAGGGGGAGGGGCACGAAATGCACATTTACAGCCACCTCCTGTTTAAAGATCTCTTGTATAATCTGATCCCGCTGGATTTCAGTTACCCCAACTATCCGCAGTAAAAAAAGATGCCAGGAAGAATGAGTTTCATCGTTTTCGTAAAGTGGGATCTGCGCCCAGGCATATTTCGAGAGGGTGGCTTTGTAACGGTCGAGGATATGTTTGCGCCTTACCAGCATATCCTCTTCATAGCGCTGGATCTCAACCAGGCCCATTGAAGCCTGGATGTCGGTCATGTTACATTTGTACCCGGCTTCAACAATGTCATATCTCCAGTTGCCGATCTGGTTCTTGGCCAGGGCGTCCTTGGTTTGCCCGTGTAGGGACTTGATATTCAGCCTCTGGTAGATCTGCAGGTTGTCGAAAGGCAGGGGAAGGTTGAAGCAGATGGCGCCGCCCTCGGCGGTTGTGAGGTTTTTCACTGCATGAAACGAATACACAGTGATATCAGTGAGGTTGCCCACCATTTTCCCTTTGTATTTCCCGCCTATCGAATGAGCCGCGTCGGATAAGACCAGGATGCGACCCAGTTGTTCCTGTTCCTTTGTTGCTGCTTTGAATTGACTGCGGATATCGTCACGTCGCACTAAAGCGTTGATTGCATCATAATCGCTTGGCCATCCGCCGATATCCACCGGGATGATCACCTTAGTCTTGCTGCTGATGACTTTTTCGATGGCATTGATGCTGATATTGAAATCTTCGCAGGAGTCAACGAAGACGAGTGTTGCCCCGCAGTGAACCACCACGTTGGCTGTGGCATTGTATGTATAGGCAGGGACAATAACCTCATCTCCCGGACCAACACCATACCAGTGAAGCACCAGTTCAAGTCCGGCAGTCGCGGAATTCAGGCAAAGCGTGGATTTCTGGCCCCCGTATTCGGTGAGCAGCTTCTCGAACCTCTTCGTTTTAGGTCCCGTTGTGATCCAGCCTGAATACAGGGTGTCGACGACTTCATCGACGATGCGCTGGTCCATTCTGGGAGGGGAGAAGGGGATCATAAGAGATGTACAAATTACGATTTACGATTTATGAAGTTGAGTTGAATAATCGAATTACGAATTTTGAATTTCGAATTTCATTCATCATTCATGGCTCATCACTCATGGCTCATGGCTTCTCTTTATTTAAAAACCCTAAAATGTTGCCTTCAATCCGTTTCTCAATTGCCGACGTATCTGAGCGCACAAAAGTCTCACCGGTTATGCGTTCGTAAAGCTCGATATAGCGTTCGGTGATCTCATTTACGAAGGCATCGGGCATATCGGGAACGGTTTCACCTTTATTCCCCATAAAATGGTTGGCCATCAGCCACTCCCTCACGAATTCTTTCGAAAGCTGCCTCTGTTGTTCGCCTTTGGCCTGCCTTTCCTCGTAACCTTCGAGATAGAAATACCTTGAAGAATCAGGAGTGTGAATCTCGTCGCAGAGATAGATCTTTCCGTCGGGGCCCTTGCCGAACTCATATTTCGTATCGACCAGGATCAGTCCGTGTTTCGCTGCGATCTCTGTGCCTCGTTTGAAAATAGCGTAAGTGTATTTTTTGATCAGTTCGTATTCTTCCTTCGGGATCAGGCCTTGTGCAAGGAGTTCTTCCTCGGTGATGTCCATGTCATGACCTTCGGCAGCCTTGGTGGTAGGAGTAATGATCAACAGGATAAATTTTACAAAATCTCCCGATGGTGACATTCGGGTCGGGGCTGGAAATTTTCCAGTTGGGGCAGATATCGGCCATGGCATCCAGGAATTTGGATGCGATCTGGTTCAGGACCTGTCCTTTGTACGGAATGCCTTTCGGCAGCACCACGTCGAATGCCGAGATCCTGTCACTGGCAACCATCACCAGGTATTTATCGTCTATGTTATATACATCCCTGACCTTGCCTTTATACAGGGATTTCTGGCCCGGGAAGCTGAAGCTGGTTTTCGTCAGTACGTTTTGCATAATCGGATTATTTATGACAAAAGTAAGGAATTTAAATAAAAATATTTATTTATGAATTATATTTGTAAAAAATATTTGTCTAATGAAACCGGTTACTTATACAAGCACTTTGCCCGATGATCTCTGGGATCTCCTTGAGTTCTATGCACGAAAGCTTAAACTCCCGAAAAACAAACTTTTAGAGAATGCTTTAAGGAATTACCTGGGTCATCTGAAAAAGGCAGAATATATCCGGTCGTTCAAAAAAGCAGCCGGAGATGAGGCAATGCTGACTATGGTGGAAGAGGGGATGGAGGATTACCTGAAAATGCTTGGAGACGAATGAGACAGAGGGAAATTTGGCTGGCCGACCTTAACCCGGTCAAAGGGAGTGAGCAGAGCGGTATCCGCCCTGTGGTTATCATAAGCGGAAATGCTATGAACGATCACCTGGGCATCAGTATAGTTTGTCCTCTGACTACGAAGATAAAGGGATTTGCAGGCTGTGTGATCATTGAAAAAGGCCCCGAATCGGGACTGGAACAGGATTCTGAGATTCTCACCTTTCAGATCCGCTCGATTGCAGGATCCAGGTTAATCAGGAAACTTGGTGAAATCAGTTCCGACAGTCTTTCTCTGATCAGGAATGGGCTCTTAGAGGTTCTTACATACTGATTTTCAAATTCAGAACAGACCCTGTTCTTTTCATTGAATGATCAATTCTTTTACCTCAATACCGGCCTTTGTCTGGATTTTTACAAGGTAAATTCCTTTTGATAGTTTGCTTACATCTATCAGGAATGTATTGTGATTCCCGAATTTGTATTCTGCTCTCATTTTCCCGGTGATGTCGAGCATACTGATCCTGGTTTCTCCGCTTTGATTTGTACTGCTGGTAATTGCAATTTTGCCGGTTGCCGGGTTTGGATAAATTGTAAAGGCCGGACCAGGTGAATTTTGTTCCTGAATAAACACACCTCCCCCGTTAGTGGTTTTCAGTATGGTTCCATACTGGCCTACGGCATAACCCGTTTTAGGGCTGGTAAAGAACATTGAATAGAGGTAATTTGAGGTCCCGCTTGATAAGCCGGTCCAGGTAGCTCCCCCGTCAAAGGTTTTATAAATAATACCATATTGCCCCGCAACAAATCCTGTATCGGCATTCGGAAAAAAGACCGAATACAGATCAAGGTTTGTTCCTATTGATAAGGCTGACCAGGTATTTCCGCCATCGGTAGTTTTGATCATATTGGCGCCCATGCCGCCCCAGCCTCCTGCAGCAAAGCCTGTATCGGCGTTGACAAAAAAGACAGACCGCAGATGGGAAACACTGGAGCTAATTGGTGAAACAGACCAGGAAGCGCCCCCATTGGTGGTTTTCATGAGGCAGCCTTCCATAAACCCGTTTCCGCCCACGACGTATCCCGTATAGGCATCAGTAAAACACAGTGAACTGAAAAGATAATCTGTTGAAACGGAGATATTCGTCCAGTTTGATCCTGCATCTGTTGTTTTCAGGATCGTTCCGCTGTCACCTGCGGCATAGCCGGTATTTGTTTCGGGAAAGTCAAGGGAATATAAATTTAAAACAGTCCCGGTGGAGCACGGGACCCAGTTTGCTCCGGCATCGGAAGTCTTGAGGATAGTTCCCATATAACCTGCTGCATATCCTGTATTTTCATCAGTAAAACATACAGAGGATAAATTTTTGGTAGTTCTGCTCGATAACGCAGACCATCTTGATCCTGCATCGATAGTTTTAACAATGGTACCGGCATCACCTGCCGCATAACCCGTGTTTGGGCTTGTAAAATCAATCGATGCTAATGTATTATAGGTTACTGAACTTGAGAGCAGAGTCCAGTTTGCCCCCGCATCAGTGGTTTTCAATATTACACCGCCTATTCCAACCACATAACCAGTGTTGGCATCCGGAAAATAAACCGACTTTAGCTGTGTGGGGATCCCGGTTGAGTTTATGGTCCAGGAATTACCTCCGTCAGTTGTTTTAAGGATAGTTCCATTATCCCCTGTTACATACCCTGTATTGTCATCAGTAAAGAAAGCTGATACCAGGCTTACTGTTGTTCCGCTCGAAAGAGCAGTCCAGTTTGATCCTGCATCCGTTGTTTTATAAATAGTCCCGTTTTCTCCTGTAAAATAGCCGGTATTGGCACTTGGGAAAAAGATTGAATACAGGTAAGGCTGCACAATATTGCCGCTCCAGCTTATACCACCGTTCGTGGTTTTAAGAAGGATCCCTGCGCCGCTTTCAAATGTCTTTCCCACGGCATAACCCGTATTTACATCCGTAAAATAAACCGAGTATAAAGCAAAGCCATTCCAATAAATATCATTCCAGGTTGAGCCACCATCAGTAGTTTTAATAATTAGGGTATTCATCCCGTTAAGGCCAACGGCATAGCCTGTATTGGCATCAGGGAAACTTACAGAATATAAATTCCAGCTCGAATTGCATGGTACAGCCTCCCAGACTGCCCCTCCGTTGACGGTTTTCTGAATTGTTCCAAATCCGACTGCAATACCGGTGTTTGCATCAGTAAAGCACACAGAAGTTAATGTACGGCTGGTTGTATTTGGTGAATCGGCCCATATGGTACCTCCGTCGGAGGTCATTATACACGCGCCATTTTCTCCCACGGTGAACCCCCTGTTGGCATCAATAAAAAAAACGGAGGACAGGGAGTTGCCCTGGGGTAGAGGATTTTGCCTGGTCCATTGCGGGAAAGCAATAAGCGGGAACATGAAAATCACCAGCAGAAGAATAGTAATCTTTTTCATAATATTTAAGCTGTCTGTATAAAAGACGCAATCAAATGTACGAAAATTACCTGTAGCCGTGATTTATCCTGGGCGAATTCGCTACTGCTTTTCCCCGTAAGCATTGATGATCCTGCTGACCAGCTTATGCCGGATGATATCGGAATTGTCAAGGTAAATGAATTCAATGCCTGGAACTTCGTTCAGCACTGATTGAACATGCACAAGTCCTGAAACCTGGTGTTT
>JAPLDN010000023.1 GCA_026391755.1 Bacteroidota bacterium | reverse complement strand
AGTCGGCAGTCAGCAGTCGGCAGTCAAAAAAATACAAAAGCCGGTTCAAGCGAACCGGTTTTTTTTATTTCCATTCAGAAGGATCCATCCCGTACCACGAGGCATACCTGTTATAGTTCCTGGAGATCCTGTTTACCTGTCCTTCGAGAAGTGCCCTGTCAATATCCTTCACTTTTCTTGCCGGGACCCCGGCCCAGACTGAGCCCGATTCCACCACAGTTCCTTCGGTGATAAGGGCCCCTGCTCCAACTATTGAGTTTGATTTGATAACGGCCCCGTCCATGATGATGGCGCCCATCCCTATCAATACATTATCGTGAATGGCACAACCATGTATGATGGCATTGTGGGCGATAGAAACATTATTGCCGATAATTACCGGCCATTTTTGGTAAGTGCAATGGATAATAGCGCCATCCTGCACATTCACGCTGTTCCCTATATGTATATAATGAACATCACCCCTGATTACCGCATTGAACCAAACACTGCAGTCATCGCCCATCACAACTTCCCCTGTAATAGTAGCATTATCGGCAAGGAAACAGTTTGAGCCGAATTTAGGGATAACGCCTTTAACTGCTTTTATCAGAGCCATAAACCGCCTGGATTATTGTTAAAAATGCTGAAAGCCTCGACCTTACTTCTTCTTCGAAACACTGGGATAATCAATTGAATAATGTAATCCCCTGCTTTCATGCCTTGCTCTTGCAGCTTTAATGATAAGGTAACCTATATTTATGAGGTTGCGGACTTCACAAATCTTCATCGTTAGTATCGACCTTTCATACAATTCTTCAGTTTCCCGGTATAAAATTTCGAGGCGGTCCTGCGCACGCTTCAGGCGGAGATTTGACCTGACAATACCCACGTAATTGCTCATTATGCTCTGCACTTCTTTCAATGTCTGTGTGATCAGCACCATTTCCTCGTTAAGAACAGTACCCTCAGCATTCCAGTCGGGGACATCTTTTCGTACCTGGATGGATTTAATTTTGCTGATTGCATCGGAACTGGAACGGTGAGAAAAAACCAGTGATTCGAGCAGGGAGTTTGATGCAAGCCTGTTGGCCCCGTGAAGGCCTGTGGAAGCACATTCGCCTGAAGCATACAGGTTCTGGATCGTACTGCGGCCAAACTCATCAGTTCGAATCCCTCCGCAGGTATAATGAGCCGCAGGGACAACAGGGATCAGGTCCCTGGTAATGTCAATCCCGATACTGAGACATTTTGCATAGATGGTCGGAAAATGATTTATTACTTCGTTTTTCGGAAGATGCCGGCAATCAAGACAAACAAAATCATCCCCGCTGATCTTCATTTCATTGTCTATGGCACGGGTAACAATATCTCTTGGGGCCAGGGCAAGCCTCGAATCGTACTTGTACATGAATTCCTTTCCTTCCCTGGTCACGAGGTGAGCCCCGAAACCCCTCACTGCTTCAGAGATAAGAAAAGCGGGTTTTTCATCAGGATTATACAGGGAAGTCGGATGAAACTGTATGAATTCCATATTGTCAACAGCTCCCTTGGCCCTGTATACCATGGCAATACCGTCGCCTGTGGAGATCAGAGGGTTAGTTGTATTTGTATAAACGTTGCCGGCCCCTCCTGTCGCAATCAGGGTTATTTTTGAAAGTATGGTATCGACCAGCCTTGTACGGGGATTAATTACATACACCCCGTAGCAGGTGATATCCCTGGTTTTTTTATTTACTTCAATACCGAGATGATGCTGAGTGATCAGGTCTACGGTAAAATGATCTTCAAGAATTTCAATGTTCGGATGTCGTTTAACCTGGTCAAGAAGCGTATCTTCAATTTCCCGTCCCGTCTTATCCTTATGATGCATTACCCTGTATTCGGAATGCCCGCCTTCTTTGGCCAGGTCAAATTTTCCCGATTTTGTCTTATCGAATTTTGCCCCCCACCTGATCAGTTCGCGTATTCGGTCGGTTGATTCGGCTATTGTAAGCCTCACGATATGTTCATCACAAAGACCGTCGCCCGCAATGATCGTATCCTGTATGTGTTTCTCGAAAGTGTCGGGCGTATGCATCACTGCTGCAATTCCACCCTGGGCCCAGCTTGTTGCCGTGTCATCCATTCTGGATTTTGTCACAATACAAACCTTGCCATGCCTGGCAACTTTCAGGGCGAAAGATAAACCGGCAATACCTGAACCGATTACCAGAAAATCAACTTTTCTTTGCATGATCCATGAGTCTTTACAAGTCGAGCAGAAGAGTTACCGGGTCTTCGCCCATAGTGAGCATTTTAAGGGGGTCCTCAATCAGTTCCTTTATTTTGATTAGAAATCCTACCGACTCTTTCCCGTCAATCACACGGTGGTCATACGACAGCGCAATATACATCATAGGTGCAACCACGACCTGCCTGTCAACAGCAATAGGCCTGTCCATTATCTTATGCATTCCAAGAATAGCGCTTTGGGGAGGGTTCAGGATAGGTGTTGACATCAGGGATCCAAAGACACCGCCATTCGTAATGGTGAACGTGCCGCCTTTCATGTCATCGATACTGAGTTTGCCGTCACGGGCTTTTACTGCAAATTCCTTGACTTTGATCTCAAGCCCCGCCAGGCTTAAAGCTTCAGCGTTCCGGATCACCGGAACCACCAGGCCTTTTGGAGCACTCACTGCTATCCCGATATCCACAAACTTAGGGCTGACAAGTTCATCACCATCTATCATGCTGTTCACCTGGGGGAAGTCCTGAATAGCGATTGTCACAGCCTTGGCAAACAATGACATCAGCCCGATACCTACACCGTATTTTTGTTTGAAAACCTCACTGTACCTGTCTTTGAGCTTAAGCGCCGAGGTCATGTTGATCTCGTTGAAAGTCGTCAGCATGGCAGTCTGGTTCTTGACAGCAACCAGCCTTTCGGCAAGTTTAAGCCTCAGGGTCGTAAGCTTTTTCCTCTCTTCTTTTCTTATGCTGCTGAATGCGGATAAGGGAGCGTCGGCCTTCCTGCCTTTAATGAATGTTTCAACATCGTTCCGGTTAATTTTCTTCCCCGGATAAGCCCTGGCGAGCTCATTTGCCCTGACTCCCTTGTCTTCAATGATTTTTTTTGCAAGAGGGGAAGCATGCAGCTTTTCCAAACTTTCGCCGGGTATGGCTGCATTCTTACCCTCTTTTGCAACAGGCCCTGAAAGGGCAGGCTTCCCGGTTGTTTCAGAGCTGGCCGCAGCAGTAGGTGCTTCGGGTTTTTTACTTGTTATAACGGCTCCTGAACCAGGCTCAATCACAGCAATTACAGCGCCCACGCCAATAGTATCGCCCTCTGCCGCTTTGAAACGTATAACCCCATCTTCGGGAGATGCTACAGGAAAAGATGCCTTGTCGGAATCGATTTCAACGACTTCCTGGTCTTTTTCAACCTGCTCTCCATCGTTTACGAGCCATTTTGCAAGCTGGACCTGTGTTATTGATTCACCCGGACTGGGAACCCTGATCTCAATAGCCATAGTATTTCCTTTTCTCCCTTATCTTCTTTAAGGAATCAACGGTATTCTGGTCCGCCGAATTGTGTATGATCCTCTGATTAAGATCTCCGGGAGCAGATTTGTTCAGGGTATCGACCTTGATTTCACCTGCTTTATCTGCCTTACCCGCCGTTTGTTGGGAAGTTTTCGGGCTGCAGAAAAACAACAGGGGAACCAGGAGAAGGACCTTAGCCGCCGATAATAAGTTTCTCATTTTTCAACACAGTTTCATTCGACTTCAGGATAATGAAATATATTCCGGGTTTCAGGTTCGCCTTGTTAAACGAAAGTATGTTTTTACCCGCATATCCTTTGCCTTGGTACAGTTTTTTAACGAGCTGGCCGTTATTGTCTATGATATCGATCGTGAGCGGCGAAGCTTCGGCAAGAGTGAAATCGAGCGAGAAGATATTGACCACAGGGTTCGGGTATACATTCAGAGAGGTTGTCTGGCTCTGAACAGCTCCGATCCCGTTAGAGTTATCGAATACTTCGGCAATCCATGTATCCCATTGGTTGTTGCTTCCGCCGTAGGCCCCGCTCATCCAGCAGGTAGGCCTGGTGGCATTGAATTTACGGTAGATCCCAGAATAATCACCCCAACGTTCGGGGTCGCCGGTATAATATACATAATTGTCGCCTGCCCTTACTTCAACCGACCCTGACCAGGCCATGGTATTGTCGCATTCGACAACCCTGATCGAAGGATAAGATGTGGTGGTTGACTTCTGAAATCCAATAAGGACAGCCTGGTCGTTGCCGTTCACCCCGCTTGAGGCGACAGATGGATAAGAGTAATCAGCACCGTCGAGCCCGAAAACAATGGAAGTGTTTTGCCCGGCAGTCAGGTCAAACCTGTTGTAATTGACGCCGCAATAATTATTCGTATAAACTGAATTGAATACGAAATGAACAACCTTGTTGAGGTAAAATCCGCTGAGAGTGCGTGCGTCATTGGTATTCAACTTTACGGCAGTACCTGGCTGAAGTGCATCCGGGGCAACCTGGTACGCATTAGTACTTATCGAATAATATTTTAATTGTGCAAGACCTGTCGAAAGATCATCGGTGAGATCATAGAAGCTGAACTTATTGTCGTCAGACGATGAAGTAGCTACCAGGTAACATCCGGGCCCGTAACTCCCCTGCTGCCCAAAGGACAGCGGGCATAATGTGAACGGACTGCCTTCAATGCCGTGCCATACCGTGAAGTTAATGGTCCCTCCGCTGAAGGCAGGGCCTTTGGTGATCTGGAAAAGCACAGCCTGGTTGAATTTGCCGTTGGAATCGCGGAAAAGATTCCCGGTTATGTACAGCTCGTTATCGGAGTAAGCCAGTTTCGGGTAATCGAAAGCACTTCCGTCGCTTAAGGGGTTGCCCGACAGTTTGTAATAATACCATCCGTCGCTTGGATTATTTGACTTGGAGAAGAACACCAGCAACTTTGATTTTACTGAATTCAGCGGTGAAACCTGGCAGAAAAATACAAAGCGGTCGACAGTACAGTCATAGATCACAACAGGGTCGCATACCCCTGTAATCTCGCTGTCGCCAATGAACGAGATCAGGTCGTTGTAATACAGGTTGGCACCTGCTGTATTAGTGTAGAACATGGTGGTGTTCGTTACGCTCACAATCCTGCCATCGTTGGAAATTGCGATGGTGTTGTCAAGAGGAGAGCTTCCGTTGCAATGGTTACCGCCGAAATTCGTACCTATTTCGGGAGTAGCGCCGTTACCGGAGTTTTCAGTAGCTGCTGATTTGAGCTCCGGGTTGGCCAGTTTCATACTGAGGCGTTCAGCTTTAAGCCTTTCAACCTCTTCGTTCTTTTCTGAAGAATGTCTTATAGGGGCGGGGTTAACAATTGCACGCCACTGCAGGTCGGCCGACGGGTTGTTTACAAAACCCAGGCAGGGAACTGAGAGATGAAGAGCTTTTGACCTGGTAGTGGGATGATACATTCTGTCAAGGACCGACATGTCGGCTTTAGTCTGCTGTGCGAGGGTTATACCGGCAGGCAGCAGGCAGATCAATAAAAACAGGTACAATTTTTTCATGGTCTTTTGTTTTGGAAATGCTAAGGTAATAAATATTGATCCAGTTTCAAAATTTCAGCTGTCATTTTTCGGCACAATGCAACCTGCAAGAACCATAGGAAAATTCACAGGTGCATTTTCCCAGGGCTTTTTCGACGATGAGGTTTTGCTGTACTTTATGAAGTTGTGATGAACCTGTGGCCGGGCTTCCGCTTGGCGGCCTGGCAACATAAGTCAGCTTAAGCTTCTGAAAATTGTTGACGATATAATTCAGTGCGCCCATATTGGCGGGTTCTTCCTGCACCCATTCGAAATGTTTTGCATTCGGATAGGAAGACAACACTTGTTTCAGCTCCTCTTCGGGCAGAGGATATAGCTGTTCAAGTCTTATTACGGCTACGTTATTGACCCCGAGCTGTTCTCTTTTCTCAATGATATCATAATAGACTTTCCCTGAACAAAATGCCAGTTTACTGACTTTGTTTTTGTCCACTCCTGAATCATCCAGTACTTCCCTGAATCCGCCTTGTGTAAACCCTTTGATGGATGAAACACACCGGGGATGCCTTAACAGGCTTTTGGGTGTGAATACAACAAGAGGTTTGCGGAATTCCCTGACAAGCTGCCTCCTGAGCAGGTGAAAGAAATTAGCAGGAGTTGTGCAGTTTGCAATCTGCCAGTTATAATGACCCGAGAGGGTCAGAAAACGTTCAAGCCTGGCGCTGGAGTGCTCGGGACCCTGGCCTTCATAGCCATGTGGAAGGAAAAGTACGAGCCCGTTCATGACCTTCCACTTGTCCTCAGCACTGCTGAGATACTGGTCAATAATGACCTGGGTCCCGTTATTAAAATCCCCGAACTGGGCTTCCCAAATGGTAAGTCCCTCAGGAGTGGCGAATGCAAACCCGTATTCGAACCCCAGCACCCCGTATTCCGATAGCAGGGAATTGTAAATCCTGAAAGCTGCCTGTCCCTCACTGATATGATCAAGGGGGATGAACTTGTCCTCTGAGTCTTCAACAGTAAGAACGGCATGGCGGTGGGAGAATGTGCCACGCTGAGAATCCTGCCCGCTGATGCGGATCGGGTGGCCTTCTTTGAGCAGGCTGCCATATGCCAGGAGTTCACCCATCGCCCAATCCAGCCTGCCTTCACCATCGAGCATAGCTTTTCGGTCTTCCTGCAGCTTCACTATTTTACGGAAGAAATTGATGCCCTGGGGAAGGAAAGTCAGCTTGCTGCCAATCTCCCTGAGCGTTGATTCCGGGATTGCAGTGAGGGGAGAGCTGGCGAAATCCTCTGGCAAAGCCTTGCGCACATCCTTCCATAAGGGGCCGAGGAATGGAGTAATGTCAGCCTTTTCAATCGTTTTTGAGGACTGGAATGCAAGTTCAAGCGAAGTGTTGATTTCGGTCCGCATACCCTCAATATCAAAATTACTCGCGGTTCCTTCTTCTTCAAGCTTCGCTATGTATATCTCCAGGGGGTCGGGATGGTTCTCTATTATTTTATACAGTATGGGCTGGGTAAACCTGGGCTCATCGCTTTCGTTATGACCGTATTTGCGGTATCCCAGAAGGTCGATGAATACGTCCTTGTGAAATTGCTGCCGGAATTCCATGGCAAGCTGAACCGTATAAACTACCGCTTCAACGTCATCGGAATTGACATGGAAAACGGGAGACTGTATGGCTTTTGCCACGTCGGTACAGTAAACACTGGACCTCCCGTCAAGATAATTCGTGGTGAACCCGATCTGGTTATTGATGACCAGGTGGATGGTCCCGCCGGTTTTATATGCCTCAAGATCGGCCATCTGGGTAATCTCATAAACTATTCCCTGGCCCGAAATCGAAGCATCGCCATGGATTAATACAGGGACAACCCTTGAATTGTCGCCATGATAATCATGGTCGATCCGCCCGCGTGCAAGTCCTTCGGCTACTGGGTCAACGGCTTCAAGGTGTGAAGGGTTCGGACAAAGAGTCAGGCTGAGCTGCTGCCCGTTTAAGCCTGGAACAAGTGTGGAATAGCCAAGATGGTATTTAACATCACCCAGGAGTTCGTCATCGCTGTATTCTTTCCCTTCGAATTCCGAAAAGATCTGTTTAAAGGGTTTCTGCATGATGTTCCCGAGAACATTCAGCCTTCCCCTGTGTGCCATTCCCAGAATGAATTCTTTTACTCCAAGCCCTGAGCCTTTCCTGATGACTGCATCCAGGGCCGGAATGAGGGATTCAACGCCTTCAAGCGAGAAGCTTTTATGGCCGGGGAATTTCTTATGAATGAACTTTTCCATCAGCACCGCTTCTGAGAGCTTTCTCAGGATAAGACTTTTCTCTTCAGTTGAAAAGGAAGCCGCGTTTCTCGCCGGTTCCATTTTAGAAATAAACCATTGAACGACCTCGGGCC
>JAPLDN010000030.1 GCA_026391755.1 Bacteroidota bacterium | reverse complement strand
AGACAAACGGGGAGTGAGCATCTGCCAGTTGATGCCAAAGCCGCAGAGGAATTCGGTTCCCTTGGCGGCGTTCGTGGTCAGGAACTGGAACTGCAGGTCCGATTCGGGGATCACCGAATTGCGGATATACTTGGTATTAGCGCCTTCCGGACCATCGCTCATAAAATCCACCTGCGAGAGCATGGTGAGGGCCAAACTGAATTTGCCGATATGCTGTGTGATTTTTATCTGCGGATTGCGTGAGAACACAACGAAAGGTGCACCCGTGTTGAAGGACACTGTGGCCGGGGAGCATTCAGGGACAAACATAGGGTGCCACCACTGACCAACCAAAAGTTCTGTACGCGGCCATTGAAGCTTAACCCAGGCATGGCGAAGCCTCAAGGAGTTGATGTTCGGGTTTATATTACCGAAAAATTCAGCTTCAAAGTAGGCGGATGTCTTTGCCCCGATTGCATCTGGGCCCCAGATAGAGCCGCAGAGGCGGGTCTGGATGGAAAGGATGTTGTATGCCGATTTGGCGTTGATATCCGCGCCATCGGCATCGTATTTAGGCCCTTCGGGGAAGAGCAGGAAATGCCCGTCTCGCAATCCGACCGTTTGCCTTGTATCGAAAAAGATATCCGTTTTCACATATCCCGAAAAAACAATGCCGAAGGCAGGTTTCTTTTCGGGGGCTTTCTGTTCGGCGGGTTCTTTGGAGTCTTTGGTTTCTTTTTTCTGATCAGTGTTTTGTGCCGTTACGCTAAAACAGAGCAGTAGCGGAAGCAGTCCGCAGAATAAAATTCGTTTCATTTGTTTGGGATTAAGAAATGCGGCCAGAGAAAAAGTCATCTGCAAAAAACATTAATAAACAGCAGTTTTTCTTAACTTTGAGCCGCGATTGTTAATTTATAAACAACAAAAATATGAAAAAAATCATCCTGACACTTACACTCCTTCTTGGAGTGAGCATCTTATATGCACAGCAGCCTAAGCCCTATAATGAGAACCAGGACGCACGTGCCGATATTAAGAAAGCCATATCCCTGGCCCAGAAAGAGCACAAGAACATCATGATGCAATTCGGCGGAAACTGGTGCCCATGGTGCATGAGGTTTCATGCACTGGTGACCAGCTATCCGAAGCTTGACTCACTTATGAAGGCCAACTATGTTTACGTCCTTATCAATGTTCCCTCGTCAAAGGACAAAGCCAAACGGGACTACACCCTGTTTGCAGAATACCAATACCCCAACCGTTTTGGATTCCCGGTTTTTGTGATCCTTGACTCACAAGGGAAGCGTCTGAACACAGTTGACAGCGACGGTTTTGAATACCCCAACCCGAAAGTTCCCGGTTACGATACCGCCAAAGTCGAGCGTTTCCTGAAGATGTGGAGCATGAAGGCATTGGATGCGAAGACATACACTGCAAAATAAAACGCTCTACTACCATATTTCTTTGGTGTTCTTTAAAGAATCGGTATAAAAGGGTAAAATTAATTTGAGCGTTTAATAATTTTCTTAACCAATTTTGCCTTTCCAATAATAAACTCAAAACAGTAGATACCATCGGGAAGTAATCCTCCGGAATATTCGATTTCATTTAATCCTGCGGAGTATTGTTGATTCGCAACGACTTGATTTATTATTTTACCTGACATATCGGAAATTAATATTGTAACAACAGCAGGTTTTTGCAAATGGACCTGAAGTTTTATAATATTGGTAAAAGGATTTGGAAATGAATAAACCTGCGGTTCGTTTTTCTCGAAAGGAGAAATATCATCTTGCCCTGAAGAAATCTGAAAATAGAGTATGCATTTTTGTAAAAATAATAAATTGTCAGCTTGGAATATAGTTGCTCTGTATGCATTGGTTGACCAATCCAAGTCATGGCTCCAGGCATTTGCAAAAACAACTACAATCTTTCCGTATCCGAATTGATTATGAACAACCATAGGATATCCGGATTTATAATAATCTACAATCAGATTATTATTTGCAGTGAGGACTGGGTGATCCATGCATGATGATGCAAAGGAGTTTACACCTCCTTCCGGCCCAGTAATAGGGCCATCGTATATTGGGGCACCGTGAAAATACCAGCTTAATCCGCTAGCACCACCGTTTTGCCCTTCGATTGTTTGTATGCCAAACAAGGTAACCGCCGGGATATGTTTAGTCCAGCCGATATCAGCTAATAATTTTCCACCGGATATAACCCAGGAATAAATTGCACTACCTTCAGCATCAGTCAGATTGCGGGGACCTCCCTCACCATTTAAACGCAAAACCTGATAGTTGTTTAATAAAGCAGCATTAATTGTTGTTGTCGTCAGGTTCATCGTTTCTACATTGTAACCATTGGATGTCCATTGTGCAATTTCCTCATGCTGATTTCCAGGAATCCCGGTAATAGTCCAATTTGCCGGATCCCCTCCTTTTAAATATAAAAGGTTGCTATAAGAATTTAATACAGTAATATAATTTGTTCTGGTTTTGATAGTGCTTCCGGCAGAATTAGTGACGGTCAATGAAACGGTATAATAACCGGCAGCGGCATAAGTATGGCCTGGGTTTTGTATCGTAGAAGTTCCTCCATCACCAAAGTACCAACTCCAGCTTGTCGGTATGTTTGTTGACAAATCAGTAAACGTAACAGACTGCCCGACATTGATTGTTGTGGGTGTTCCTGAGAAATCAGCAACTGGAGGTAAAACCCCAATAGTTACAGTAATATAATTTGTTCTTGTTTTGATATTGCTTCCGGCAGAATTAGTGACGGTTAATGAAACGGTATAATAACCGGCTGCGGCATAAGTATGGCCTGGGTTTTGTATCGTAGAGGTTCCTCCATCACCAAAGTTCCAGCTCCAGCTGGTAGGTGTGTTGGTTGAGAGATCAGTAAATGCAACAGACTGCCCTACGTTGATTGTTGTTGGTGTTCCTGAGAAATCAGCAACTGGAGGTAAAAC
>JAPLDN010000071.1 GCA_026391755.1 Bacteroidota bacterium | reverse complement strand
TATTTTTATTTACCTTTTATATATAGCAAAACAATTGTAGCTTCATTTTCACGTTTCTGTTGTACCTTTGTACTGTTATCATAGGAAAAGGTTACAATCCAATACGTTATTTTACAGGAAGCCAATGAGAAAAACTGCTATACTGTTCATTTTCTTTTTTTCTTTTTTCCTGACACCATTCCTGTCTGGTGCCCAGGATTCGGCAAATATCTTCCATCCGACCAAGCCTCCACTGCCTAAGGATAACTTCTGGCGAAGGTTGTCGGTCGGCGGTAATCTGGGCTTTCAGTTCGGAACTGTCACAGGCATCATGATTTCTCCTGAAGTCCGCATTCGAACTATTGATCAGCTGTATGTCGGACTGGGATTCACTTATCAGTATTTCAGATACAGGGATTATTATTGGGACGATATCAATAAGAACTACCTGGACTTTTCTTCAAACGTATACGGCGGGCGGATCTATCTCAGGTACTACCTCAGAAGCATTTTCCACAGCTGGGTCGGAAACCTTTTTGCCCATGCAGAATACGAATACATGGCCTATATTCAGCCATACCATTATGATCCCCTCGGCAGGATCTATGATCCGTATAATAATACGCTGGCACCCGGACAAAGCACTGTTTCATACAACAGTGTACTCATCGGAGGGGGATATGCCCAGCCTATAGGCGGCAGGGTGTTCATGGACCTCCTTATACTGTTCAACCTGAACGATACTTACTATTCGCCTTATTCAAACCCTGTTTTCAGGATAGGAGTGGGAGTGGGGTTATAGGATCCGGTATCCGACATCTGACATCCGATATCGGATATCGGATATCGGATGTCAGATGGCAGATAGTTTAAAACGACAACCCTTCTCCAAGATATGCAAGGAGGAATCCGGCCATTTCCAGGTCAAAGGTGATCCCCGGGATTTTCCTGTATTTAACTTTTCCCCCTGATCCTGCACTGCAAACTAGTTTTTCAGCATATTTCAGGATGCCTGTCATACCCGTATAGTTGATGGTTTCAGGCTTGTCCAAAGGGGTGTGGTAACGGTTATGTAGACCCGTATTCAGGTAAAGGACAGGGATCCCGGCCTGGTAAAAAGCATCCTGGTCGGAAAATGGAAGTGAAGATGCGACCTTCACGAGCCGGAACCCGGGATGTTTTACTTCCCTGTAAAGCTTAGCCCATGAATGTGAACTGCCGGTCGCCTCTGCAGTAACCGCCAATCCCTGGCAACCCAGCCTGCCGATCATGTCAAAATTCAACATGAAATTGATGGAGTCTTTCATGCCATGCCTCATCTGCCCTACAAAATATTCCGAACCAAATAACCCCTTTTCTTCAGCTGAGAACAAAATGATCAGGTAATTGTTGAGAGTATCCTTATGTGCAGCATAATACCTTGAAAGTTCGAGAATCCCGGCAGTTCCGCTCGCATTATCATCCGCCCCCACACAATAAGCCCCCTTGTACCTTGGGTCCTGGCTTTTACCAAGGTGATCATAATGCCCTCCCAGGATGATTGTCCGTGCCGCCCCGTTGTTGATATAAGCACAAACATTAGTGTAGGTATTACTGATCCGTTCCAGATACGCAGCCATAGTAACAGTCTCCCCGGGATGCTGTTTGATAAAGTCGATGACCCCGGCTGTTACATAAATTACCGGCACACTTACGGAGTCGCTTTTGGAAAAGTCAAACAGCCTGCTTTTTTCATTGCCCTGGCTGTTATACAGGATCACCCCGGCTGCTCCTTTGATCACAGCATCGGCGATCCTGACAGCCGGTGTCAGCTCGGCTCCCCTCAGATGTTCTTTGCTTATACCTGATGGAGTTCCCAGGTTGATCAGAACGATCTTCCCCTTGATCCCCTGAACGTCCCTGTAACTGTCTATCCCAACGGCAGGTATAACCAGTCCGAACCCGGCATCAGCCCATAGCGAGCTTACAGAATCATTGGCAGTATAAGCACATAATCCGAAGTCGTTTCTCCATTCAAATGACTTTGTCCCGGCTATCAGGCGCGCAGGTTTTGTAAACTTAATATGGCCTGTATTAAAGGGCTGCAGGTAATTATTATCGGCCAGGGGAGGTACGCCGGCCTCTTTGAGTTTGCTGATGATATAAGTGTATGCCTTTTTTTCTCCCTCAGTTCCTGCTTCCCTGCCTTCGAAAGAATCGGATGCGAGTATATAAATGTCACGCCTTATCCGCGTTATTACGGAGGAATCGGAGAAACTAAACTGGGCGATGGAAGAAAAACAGAAAGTGCAAAATGTGAAGGCCAGGAGAAATGATCGCATAAGCTGTAGTTTATTGGTTACAGGATGCGGGATGCATGGTGCATGGGATAAGATATGCTGCGTCCTAAATCTCTGTCAGTACTTCCAGTGTCAGATCCCAGAATTTAGTAACTGAAGCGATTTCCAGCCTTTCATCGGGAGAGTGTGCCCCTTTGATCGTGGGGCCGAACGAGACCATATCCATTCCGGGGTAGATCGCGCCTACCAACCCGCATTCAAGTCCTGCATGGATGGCCAGGACTTCAGGTTCCCTGCCGAAAAGCTTTTTGTAGGACTGAACGGTAAGCCTGAGGATCTCCGAATCAGGATTGGGCTTCCATCCCGGGTAGCCGGCCGATTGTTCCACCCTGGCACCGGCAAGGGTAAAGACACTTGCAACCATGTCACCGGCATCTTTCTTTGAAGACTCAACAGAGCTTCGCTGGCTCGTTTGGTATTTCCCTCGACATGGCCAGTACCCCGTGAGGACAGGCATAAAGGGCATTTAATACCGAATTCTGCAGCTCTTTTGTCCACACTGTTGAAACTGCGGATGAGGGAGTGATTGAAAATTTCAATTGTGGTTCGGTCACATGAAGTTCCCCAACCAGGTCCTTATGAAAAGCTTCAGCGGAAATTTCGAATGCTTTCGCATGGGCAGAGGGTACAGCAACAACCGCAAAACCTTCCCTTGCAAGGGCGTTCCTCAGGTTCCCGGCATCATATGAGGAAATCCTTAAACCGCATTCCCTGGATTCATTCCAGAGGAAACGGTTGAGCAGCTTGGTTGCATTTCCAAGCCCTTTATTAATATCATCGCCCGAATGGCCTCCTTTTAAGCCTGTTATACTCACCTTATAGGCAGAAAAGGAAGCAGGGGCTGTTTCGGTCCTAAGAGGCAAGCTGGCCAGGGTATCTTTCCCTCCTGCGCAGCCAATGAATACCTGGCCTTCGTCTTCAGAATCAAGGTTTATAAGCACCCGGCCCTTCAATAAACCGGGTTTAAGACCAAACGCACCGGTAAGACCCGTTTCCTCATCCATGGTAAACAATGCTTCCAGTGGACCGTGGGCAATATCATCAGCCTCAAGAATCGCGAGTTGCACGGCGATCCCGATCCCGTCGTCGGCACCAAGCGTAGTACCGGTCGCCTTGACCCATTCGCCTTCGATCCGGGGAAGTATAGGATCCTTGTCGAAATCGTGGTCTGTCCCTGAATTCTTCTCACAAACCATATCCATATGCGACTGGAGTATAACTGTTTTTCGCTTTTCATAGCCTGCTGAAGCGTTCTTGCGGATCAAAATATTACCGCATTCGTCCTTGATACATTCCAGCTTGTGTTTTTTTGCGAAATCTATAAGCCAGGAGGCTATTCTTTCTTCTTTCTTCGAAGGGCGGGGTACTTTGCAGATCTCTGTAAAAAAGTACCATAACCGTTCCGGTTTCAGGATGTTGAGCACGTTATCCATTTCTAAATAATTTATATGCGTACAAATATATTCTTTTTTAACTTTACTTTCTCAAAGTCCGTTAGAGCTATAACAAAGATCCGGGCCAACCGGCCTGCACCGAATATGGAGAATGAAAACCCATCTGCCGTTAGCGAAAAATCCGGTACGCGGCTACTTGGCAGGGGAAGCCTTGCAATTCGATATACCCGCTTTTTTATACTGGCCTTCCTGGTCGTCTTCAGCATCGCCTTTTATTATACTTTCTCATACACCCGTGCGATACTGGATGAAGATGCGCTGCAAAGGGCGTCCAATATAACCGACCTGACTATTTCCCGTATCAGTAATGTGATCAAGCCCGTCGAACAGGTTCCCTATACCCTGTCGGGCGCCCTGGAAGCTGAAAACCCTGATTACAGCATGATCACCGACCTGTCAAAAGAGTTTGTCCTTGAAGATACCGTTGTTTTTGGAAGCGCCATTGCATTTGAGCCTTATATGTTCGATAAAAAACATTTCAGGCATTGCCAGTATGTTTTTGAAACCAGGCATTCGATTGTTGAAAGGGATCTCTCATCCGCAGAATACGATTATTTTAGCAAGGATTGGTACCGGATTCCAAAACAACTGGGCAAGGCGGTCTGGTCGGAACCCTATTTTGATAAAGGAGGCGGCGATACTCTCATGTGCACATATTCGGTGCCTTTTTACCATTGGGTTAATCACAAGCGCGTGTTTGCAGGAGTTATCACCATGGATATCTCACTCCAGACTTTCCAGCATATCCTTGCCTCTGCGAGGGTATCCAAGACCGGGTTCAGTTACCTTTTATCACGCAAGGGAAAACTGATCACACCCTTGAGCGAACAATACGTGAATACCGATATCCGTACTTTACTTCTCCGTAAAGGGGACCTGGAGCGTGACTCTTTGATCGACAGGATGTTGCTTGGAGAAAGGATGTTTGTTAAAGTCACCGACCTTAAACATGTAAAGGTACCCAGCTGGATCTATTCAGCGCCGGTACCCCATACCACCTGGATCTTTGCAATTACATTTCCTACCAGGGAATTGTATGCGGGCCTTTATGATTTCTTCAGGAAGCTCATAGCCATTTTCTTTTTCAGCCTCCTGGCTATGATGCTGATCACCATTCTGATCACCAGGAAATTCGTCAGGCCCATCAGTCGCCTTGTAGAAGCAACCCACAGGATAGGACAGGGGGATTTTGGGACTTCCCTCCCTGTTTACCGTTCCAAGGATGAGATTTCCCAGCTGACCAATGCTTTTTCCCTGATGAAAGATGAACTGGCTCATTACATCAGGAACCTTCAGGAAGCGACTTCGGCACGGGAGAAAATGGAAAGCGAGCTTAGTGTGGCCCACGATATCCAGATGGGGCTTCTTCCGAAGAATTTCCCTGCAAGGGATGACTGGGACCTGGCAGCTCTTCTGGACCCTGCCCGGGCAGTCGGAGGCGATTTGTATGATTTTTATTTTCTTGACGACGACCACCTCTTCATCGCTATCGGCGATGTTTCTGGCAAAGGTGTGCCGGCCTCACTGTTCATGGTGAGTGCACGCACCCAGTTCCGTTCAAGGGTCTCACTCAATGTTCCCCTGAACCAGAGCGTTTATGAGATCAACAAGGAAATCTGCAGGGAAAATCCAAACCAGATGTTCGTGACCTTTATTGCAGGGATCGTTGACCTGAAGAACGACACCCTCACCTATTGCAATGCAGGTCACAATCCACCATTCCTCATCCGCCCCGGGGGGAAAACCGAAAAACTGAAAGATGTCCATGGCATACCCCTTGGGATTTTTGAACACGCAACTTATGGCTCTGGAACTGTCCTGTTTTCTCCTGGTGATGCATTGCTGTTGTATACTGATGGAGTTACAGAGGCATTAAGCAATACTGACAGTTTCTATGGGGATGAACCCATGCTTGAAATTGTCAGGAGGAATTCTGATCTTTGTCCGGCAGAGCTGATACACCGTATTGAAAATGACTTGCTTGATTTTATGAAAGGAGTTGATCAGGCCGATGACATAACCCTGCTGATACTGAAATCAAAGAAAATGCAGGGGCAGGAGAACAAGTGCGTTGACGTGAAACAGGTTCGCTTACTCAACAAATTGGGGGAACTGAACCGCCTGGTTGCCTCCCTTGAACAGGTTTCTGACCTATGGGATATCCCCGCCAAAATTACCATGGAACTAAACCTAATTTTAGAAGAACTTTTTACAAATATTGTGTTCTATGCCTATGATGATGGCCGTGACCATGAAATCGATCTGACCTTTTGCCGGCCAGCTCCCGGTTCGATTCAGATTGTTTTAGAAGATGATGGCAGGGAATTCAACATACTTGAAAAAGACACCGGCGATGTTGTGAATAAACCTATTGAAGACCGTCAGATAGGCGGGCTTGGTATTCATTTCGTAAAACAGTTGGTGAATGACATCCGGTATGAAAGACGGGATGGAAAAAATATTGTAATTTTAATCCACAATTATTAACACAATCTTCTGGTTATGGAACTTATTGAAAAGAAAAATGAGAAATGCATGATTATCGGCATTAATGGCAGGCTGGATACGATCAACTACAGCATTCTGGAAAAACGGCTTATGGAACTCCTTGATCAGAATGTCTCAAAAATACTGGTCAACTGCGGGAAGATGGATTACGTAAGCAGTTCCGGCCTCAGGATACTTCTGATGGCGCTGAAAAGGATTACCATGGTCAAAGGGAAGTTCGTTCTTTGCAGTCTGCAGGAGAATATTCGCGAGATTTTTGAAATATCAGGATTTACTACCATCTTTGAGATCTATCCCAATGAGGAAGATGCCCTGAAGGTATTCTGATGGCCTTTTTTATCCATTTTAAAGATCCCAATTCGGAGGAGATGGTACGCCATCTTGCCTCCATTCCTCAATGCCCGGGAACTTGTTTTTTTATGGATATCAACCGTTCAACAGATATGAAATACCTGGGCGGACTGACCGATTGGGGGCGTAAACTGAACAATACGTTTAATTTTCTTTCGCTTCTGAATGATTTCCCGGAAAACATAGTCAAGGGTATAGGGGATGAGATCATGTTGTTCATCCCTGATGATGTGCTGAGATCAAAGCCGGCCATCAATTCCTATTATATGCTTCTGGAAGAGATCTACGCCACTTTGTACAACATACAGCATTATCCGGTAGCCGACACTTTTCTGCCGTGCAAAGTTGCCATTCACTATTGCTCGGAAGTTTATAACATCAGTTTTTTCGAAGGAACGAACGACTATTATGGCTCTGACATCGATCTCACTGCCCGCCTAATGACCAAATGCCTTGAGAGCCGCATTGTGCTGAGTGAAAAATTCCTTCAGAAGGTGCATAAGGATCTTAAAACCATGGGTTTGCCAGAGAATACGGGATGCCTGAAAAAAATATCGGAAAGGTTCCTTGAGAATTTCAAAGGAGTACCGACGAGCACCAAGTACCGGATTATAGATGTGGAATGACGGGATAACTGGATAACTGGATAACTGGATAACTGGATAGATTGATATCCCGGATCGGTGTAAAGCGCC
>JAPLDN010000284.1 GCA_026391755.1 Bacteroidota bacterium | reverse complement strand
CCGTCTGCTCCAGCTTATCCTGCAAGGCTTTCATCAGCTCCACGCTGCGGTTGATGGCTGCTTTCCCTGCAAAATCATAGCCTAGGGAAGCTTCGATATACTGCTGTGCGATGAGATAATTGCCCCTGCCAACCACGATCTTGTTTGCATGAGGAACCCCGAAAAGCGAAAAATCAATCTGGTTGTAAAGCCTCACCAGGTCGCTCCGGAAACCCAGGGTATTATTGACATGGGTGCCGTATGCCGACTGGAATGTCCCGTTCATCCAGCTTTCGCCGGTTAATGGGGGTACCGAATCTTTTGGCACAAAGCCTTCAAGGCCTTTGCTGTGTATCAGCCCGGTCTTCTTCTGCAGAGCAAATACGCAGAGAAGGATAAGCACCATCACGAAAAGGATCTTCCTGGCCATTTATTCGGTATTGATTTCAAGATCATCCACGTAAAATGTCGTTCTGGCCCTGTTCCAGATATAAACCCTTACCTCGCTCCAGGGATCCAGGTTCGCAGGGATATCAAAATTCGCAGGTACGGCGTACCACTGACGGGTTGCCGACATAGGAACATCCAACGGCCTTGATTCATAGTATAACTGCTTCCCGTCCTTTTTTATATCGCAAACGATAACAGCTCCCGTGGCGGAGGTCCCGGTTTTAAAAACCTGGTACCTGACCTGTAGTTTCGTAATTTTTCCCGCCATTTTCAGGTTATCAAGGTATTCGAAATAGTACATATTATATTCATGATCCCTGTCAAACAGCAGGCTGTAGTCCCCCGATCGGGCAAGCAATCGAGTGGTTGTTGCGCCATTGGCTATGGCCCCGTTTTCAAAATCATTGTAGTAGGAAAATCCCGGCTTTACAGTTAAGATCTTTGCCGTATTCAGCATCCTCCCGAATTGTGCCCAGTCCCAGGTCGATCCGAAAAAACATTCTTCATAAGTATAGCTGAGCCTGGAGGTATAAGCTGTGCAGACCAGCATAAGGCTTATAAGCATTATTGTCTGCGGATGTCTTTTTCGGTTGAATACCTGCTGCAGTAAAAACGCAAGCGGCAGTGCGAACAGCGGGAGAAATCCAATGAACAGCGGCTGGGAATAGGCACAACCCGAATACCAGCACCACCAGGAAGCCAAAAGATAGCTCAGCAGGACGAAAACGCCAAGGCCCAGCCAGGAGTTCCCGGCTTTTTTCCTGATCATGACCACCATCCCTGCTATGATGAAAAACATCAGGGGGGCATAGATAAACAACCCGTTCAAAGTCGAGAACCATACTTCAGGCAGTCGGGGCGTAAGCAGGTTGGTGAACCATAATGCATCCGGCCTGCTTGAAATAAAATTTCCCTTGCTGTATTTCCAGTAGGCCATCTGCGGACAAAATACGAGAATGAAGATCAGCAGGAACACCAAAGAATACCGGGGCTTGAGTAATTTATTTACTCTTTCTTTCAACTGCTGAAGATTGGAGACATCCAGGAAAAAAACAGCAAAAAGCATCAGGGCGGCAGCGGGAGTAATCAGTACTTCAAGCGACAAGGCAAGCGAGAACAGCAGGAAATACGAGTACTTCCCGGGATCGGCATTAACATTAGCGCTGAGCCCCTCACGCAGGTTACGCCCCGGAGGAGAGCGGAATTTCCCGGGATCATTTAAAAATTTCTTCAGGAAAAATAAAAACACAGCCGAGAGAAAAAAGCTGTAAACCGGGGGCATCAGGCTCGCGGCTATGGAATAATAAAACAACCCCGTCCCTGCAAAGAGCAGGAAAACAGTGAGGAATGAAGCCTGTTCCGAAACATAGCTGCAGAGGAAGCGCCTTAGTAAGATCAACCCCAACACAAGATAAAACACGGAGGCGACATTGGCCATCTGATGGTAGATTGGCGCAAAAGCCCAGTCCTGGGGAATATGGAAGACCTTGGTGATAAAATGAACTCCTATGAAAAAGGGTGAAAGCAGAAGTGAGATGCCATAAGTATTATCGGTAAGTATCTTATGGTTCAGGGTATCGTAACGAAAGCCGTATCCGGTTTTCTCATCCATTTTCGCGGGGACCTGTTTGAGGTCCCAGTGATAATAGAATGTTGCAGGGAGATAGATATAATATCCTGCGCGGTCGCTCCAGATCTCGCTTTTCCAGTTGAAGTACCCCTTCCCGGAATGAAAACTTAAACTCAGGTTTAAGGCCAGGCTGAAAAGGACAATGAAAAAAACAGGCTCCAGCCATCCAGGCAGTTGTTTTTTCATTTCCATCCTATTCGAATTTAATGCTCATATCGTCAAAGTAGAACTCCTTCCCCCCGGTGTTCCGGATGTAAAAATGAATGGCGGTGTTCTGGTCCACCCACTCAGGGATATCCATCGTTCCATGAACTTCGGTGTAAATATCCTTCTTCTTTACGAAATCATCAAACTGCAATGTCTTAAAAAAGATCAATGAGCCGGCGCTGTCGATGCGGCAAATCCAGCTGGCATGGGTCAGGTTTGAATCGGGAGAATAAACCCAAACACTCAAACTGAGCTTGTGGACCGGGTGGTCAAGTATAGCCGAGAGACGGCGTTTATAATGTGCATTGTCGGGGATGCCTTTGTCGCAATAGCTTGCAATGACCCTTGAATGCGGATGTTTCCAGGTCTGATAGATAGGTTCATACCCGTAAATATTCGAAAAATCGGTTTTCCATGTATAGGTTTTCTGCGGATAGTCAACCAGTTCGTAGTTTTTGAGCTTGATAAAGAAATCGTCCCAGGACCACATCCCTCCCGTAAAAACATTGTAGTTGTAAAACTGCATCAGGTTGAAATAAACCAGTATTAAAAACAGGAATACCATAGAAGATTTCAGGAAAAGATTTTTCCACCGGCTTATCGCCATGATGAGCCATCCCAGAGGAAGAGCCATGAATACGATGAATTCGGCAAGCGGGCGGAAGCCGAAACTCCCCCCGTAGAACCAGCAGTGCCAGCAGGAGAAAACGTAGGAAGCGAGGAGAAAAAACACCAGCGAGAACAATCCGTTCAGCTTCCTGCGCCATATCATTATACCAATGCCTGTCAGCAGAAGAACCCATAATGGATGGTAGGGGAATAAGCCGTTGAACGGGGAGAACCAGACCTGCAGCAGCATGGGATATCCCCAGAAAAACACCTCGCCCGGATAGGAAAAATAGATATAATGCCCCGAAAGGTAGTTCCAGTAAAGGAACTGGGGAATGAGCACCGCAAACTGGATCAGGATATAAATAAGGCTTCGTTTGGGGTTCAGGAAGAACAGTATCCTTTGCCAGAGTTCCCTGGCCGATTTCAGGTCGAGGAATGCCATCCACAAAATGATCAGCACATTCGTGGGCCTCAGCAGCACGGCAAGCGCAAGGCTCAGGCTTAAAAGTGAAAACAGGGTATAGGATCTCTTTCCCCCTTCAAGATATTTTTTAAGGAGGTATATAAAAGCGCTGAACAGGAAGAACGAATATACATGCGACATCAACGCAGCCTCGTATGCGTAGTAATAGATCTGGCTGGTCAGGGCAACAATTAAAACAGAGATGAGAGCTACGGAATGTTTAAAATAACAGTCGAGGAATTTCTTTATGAAGAACAGCCCCAGGGTAAAATAAAACACGCAGCCGATGAGCATGAATACCTGGTAAAACGAAGAAAACCCGTCCATGGGCAGTTTAAAAATGTATGCCGATGCATGCGCCGCCAGGAAGAAAGGCGTGAGAAGGATAGCTTCCCCGCAGGTAGTCTTGATCTCGACTTTCCCGGTTTTATCATTGAGGATGAACCCTTCGAATTTCTTTTCGATCTTGTATGGGAACCTGTATACATCCCAGCCATATATGAAGGTTGCGGGCATATATACATAGTAATGCGCGGCATCGGACCAGATCTTTCCCGGCTGCCTCACATGCCCGTCGCGGATGTTGTTGTTGATCGTAAGGAAGATGCCGGCGGCGAAGATCAGGATGAAGATCAACAGGTCGCGGCATGCTGGATAACTGGATAACTGGATAGCTGGATGCGGGTTAAGGCGCTTCGCATTGTTATCCTGCTTTTTCACTCGCTTACTATTGTGATATTCGTTATTTTCTAATTCCGTCATCCAGTTATCCAATTATCCTGTTATCCAGTCATCTAGCAATCCAGCTATCCAGTTATCCAGCTATCCAGTTATCCAGTTACCCAGTTATCCAGCTCACTTCTGTTCAAACACTTCCACCCTGAGGTCATCCACATACATCGCCGAATTGCCTGTATACCAAAGGTTGCAGATCATAAGATCGGCGGGGTCACAGGCGCGAGGGATCACATAATCAAGTTTAACTTTATTCCACTTTCCTTTTTCAAGGTTCAGTTCTTTTAATGAGACCGTTTTATACCTGTAAAACTGTCCTTCGTGTCTCAGTGTAATAATGAGATTCGCGGGATTGTTTGTAAAATCCGTTTCGGAATAAACGGATGCCGATAGACGGATGCCCAGAGGATATGCAGATGGCAGCTTCGAGATGGGCATGCTTACATCGGGGGTAAATCTCAGGCTGGTATCGAGCCTCATCGCAGCTTTTCCGGCAGCGGCAATTTTTTCCTGTATATGTCGGCCGTATCCCGTGGGATCATTTTCAAAACCGAGAAATACGAGAGTGGAAATTTTAAAATCGTTTTCATTTGCAAGGTACGAACTCATGTCAAGGTTGTAAAACTCCTGCAGCATTCGTGTTTTCCCGTTCACATGGGGTTTCAGGAATACCGCCCTGTAATATTCAGGAGTAGTGAACCAGGGATTCAGGATCTTGTTGCGGTACTGCCAGGTCTGGAAGAGGTTGAGGGCAGCCAGCGCAGTGAGGATAAGGCAGAATGCCGTCTTCCTAAGCCATCCGCCTTCAAAGATCCAGTTGATAAAATATCCGATCGGAATGAATAACACAGCAAAGATCTCTGTCATCCTCGCCTGTGAAAAATTGTCGGGGGTTGCCACATCGGGGGTGGAAGCAAGGAGCAGGATGAATGTGATTGAAAAAAGGAATGTTGAATAAAAGATCCTCTTATTCCGTTCGGCCAGGATATAAAATCCCGGGATTGAAAACAGCACCAGGGGTGTATAGATCAGCCATCCGTTTTTAATGGAAAAAAGCACCAGCCAAAGCCAGGGGGCAAGAAAATAAACAGCCCGTTTATGTTCCACATAATCGCAGAACCAGGTCCCCGAAAAGGCCTGGGGGAAAGCCAGCCTGAGACCTATCCCCGTCCCGAAAAGAACGATGATGAGGATGAGCTGCCACAACTTTTCAGTGAACAACTTCCATTTGAGCCTGAAGGTTTCCTTGTTGTATGCCCCCCAGAAAAAGAAAAGCAGGAATGAAGCAGCTCCTGCAGGTTTGATAAAGATCAGGCCTCCCATTGCAAGTCCTGCGATAACAGCCTCAACCCATCCCGGTTTTTCATACCAGCGAGCGGTCATCCACACCACCAGCACCATCAGGGCCAGTAGCATGCTTGCCTGCACGGCACCGCTGTAAACCGACATCAGGAAGAAGTTCGTGCCAAGTACCAGCAGTAGCAAAGTAGCAAGCGTCACCCCGGCGGTGAAGTACTGACGAAGCACGTACCACAGACCGATCAAGGTAATTAAACTGGATATTGCTACAATCATAATTCTATATAATGGATGCTAGATATCAGATATCAGATATCTGATATCTGACATCACTGTATCAGCACGTCTTTAATCCTTGCTTCTTCCTGGTATTCCACATCGGTATTGATCTTCCAGAGATCGGTATCCAGGCCCTGGGTGATCTTGTCGGCGGCGAGGATGCCCATTAAAATCGAATGGTCCTGGTTGTTATATTTGAAAGCGCCGTAACGACCAATGGGAATAAGGTTTTCAACTGTATCCAGATAATTCTCGACTTTCTTCAGGTTCACCTGGTAGCCCGTTTCATATACCGGGTAACAGCGGGGAACCCTCAGCACAAAAGTGTTCAATATTTTAGTTTGGGGAGGTACCAGTTTCATGATATGGATCTCCTTCATCGCCAGTCCAGCTATGTTCTCATCCTTGTCTTTCCAGATCTCATCATGGTCGAAAGCCCAGAACTCCATGCAAAGTATGGTGGTCTTTTTATCCCGGTTCAGCTCCTTGCTCCAGTTCCGGAAATTCGTGATGCGCCCGTGTTTCACTTCCGGCGAGTGCACGTAGATCCAGTTATCCTTGAACAGGTCCATGGAATCCACTTCCAGGTAAACTAATATTGTATTCCTGAAATACAGTTTCTCAGCCGCCGAGATCACATCCGCAGGAACATCCTTCAAACCCTTTACCATCAACGTCAGTGGCATGGTCGAAACAACACGGTCGGCCAGCACAATTGTACCGTCTTTCAGTTCGATCCCGTTAACCCTGCCTCCCGCATCCTGGATCACCTTTTTCACCGGGTTCTGCAGAGTGACCTTCCCCCCATGAGCGGTGATATATTCAGCAGCCCTTTCATATAAAGTTCCCGTTCCGTTGTTCGGGTAGGCAAACTGGTCGAGAAGGGTCTTATGTTTATCGCCCTTATTCCCGAAGATAGCGCTGATCACGGCTTCCCAGAGTGAAAGTGATTTAATTCGCTGCGCAGCCCAGTCGGCATCGATCTTTGAAGTTGAGATGCCCCAGAGTTTTTCGGAATAATGCTTGAAAAAAATCTCAAAAAGTTTTCGCCCGAACCTGTTTGAAACCCACTCCTCGAAGGTCGTCGGATTTTTGTAAGGAAACAACCTTATCCGCAGGTATTCCCAGAGTATCGAAAGGATCGTAAACGGAGGCAGGTTCAGAAGCACATTGAACAACTTGATGGGATAGTGAAAAAACCTGTTGCGGTAGTAGATCCTTGTAAGCCTGTTTACCAGTGTATAATCGTCCTTCACAAGGGTGGTGAAGAATTCGTTGATGTGTTTTTCCCTGGAGAAAAAGCGGTGGGGCCCCATGTCGACCCTCTGTCCCCAGAGGTCGAAACTCCTCGCCATACCTCCAACATAAGGCGAGGCCTCGTATATTTCAACCCCGATCCCGGCTTTCGTGAGTTCGTAACCGCAGCTTAAACCTGCAGGACCTGCGCCGATAATAAGTACTTTCATTCTTATCCCCTGTTTCTTAAATTTCTCCCATCTGCCATCAGATATCCGGAAACCGGCTGCGAAGCAGCCTTATCCGGTTATCTGCTCGAAGCGCCTTATCCGGTTATCCCTTTACTCATGATAATACACCCTTTTCACCCTTCTCGAGATCCCCGTCATCACCTCGTATGGTATGGTTTCAGCAGCTTTTGCAAGTTCCGTCACAGGATGGGCATCGTCGAAGATCACAACCTCGTCACCTTCATTCACATTCAATCCTGTCACATCCACCATCGCAAGGTCCATGCACACATTTCCTATAGTAGTTGCAGCTTTACCGCCGATATATACTTTCCCTTTACCATTGCCCAGCCTGCGGTCGAGCCCGTCGGCATAACCGATCGGGATTACCGCAATGCTGCAGTCTTCGCTTGCTATCCCCTTGCGGTTGTAACCAATGGTCTCTCCCTTTTCTATTTTTTTCAGCTGGATGACGATAGTGCGCAATGTGCTTACATTCCTCATCTTTAGCTGTTCTCCCACATTAGCCCCAACTCCGTATAACCCAATCCCCAGTCGGACCATATCGAACTGGGCCGCAGGGAAACGGCTGATGCCGGCCGAATTCAGGATATGCCGTAAAACGGGATAGCCAATGGCGCTGATGATGCGGGAACTCATACTTTCGAATACCGCGATCTGATTAACGGTAAATGCATCTTCGCGCTCATCTTCGCTGGCGGCGAGATGGGAGAAGACCGATACTACCGTGATGCAGGATGCAGGATCCGCTTGCATCTTCACACCGCCGCTACGGTTCTGCTTCGCTTCACCTGATGCGGCTTGTGTGAAATGCTGCGCTTCAATATCACTTCCTCCTACAAGTCTTTTAATCAGCTCATCAAGCTCCTCCTCCTGGAACCCCAGCCTGTGCATCCCTGTATCCAGCTTGATATGTACGCGCACCGACTCCTGGTTTGAGGTTTGGTTTCGTTTCACTGCCTGGATCAGTTGGTCAAGGATCTGCATATTATAAATCTCCGGCTCCAGGTTATATTTGAGCAGGGTGTCGAGGCTGTGCTCTTCGGGGCTCATCACCATGATGGGCAGATGGATCCCTGCTTTCCGCAGTTCAACCCCTTCATCGGCATAAGCCACGGCCAGGTAATCGGCCCTGTGGTATTGCAAAAGATTTGCTATCTCGTAACTCCCGCTTCCGTATGAAAACGCCTTGACCATTGCCATCACTTTAACCCCCGGCTTCAGAAGGGAACGGTAATAGTTGAGGTTGTGGACCATTGCATCGAGATTGATCTCCAGCACGGTCTCATGCGCCTTCTGCTGAAGGGCGTTGCTGATCCGTTCAAACTCAAACAATCGCGCGCCTTTCAGGAGGATCGATTCATCCTGGAAGGAGGAGCCGGGATAATGCATCAGGAAATCATCGGTGGTGTAAAAGAAAGTCTTTTGCATTTTAAACTTATCGGAATATTTGTTCATATCCCGCCCAATGCCGATGAGTTTGCTGATGCCCTTGCTTTCCAGCAAAGACGATATCTCGTTGTATAAATCGTTCTTATCCCTCCCGCTCTGAAGTATGTCGGAAAGGATCACGGTTTTTTTCTTATGCTGGTTCTGCTGGATGAGGAAGTCGAGCGCGATGCCCAGGGAGTTGATATCGGAATTGTAAGAGTCGTTGATAAGGGAACAGCGGTTGATGGCGTCTTTGAGCTCCAGGCGCATAGCTATTGGTGCAAGAGTCGCGAAACGTTCCTGAATACGGGATACTGAATCCTGGATCCGTTGATCATATTCAGCCAATACCAGGCACATCGCAAAGCAATGTATCGCATTCTCAATCGATGCATCATCGGTAAAAGGGATCGCAAACGACAGTTCTTTCCCCTTATACACAACATTCACAACAGTCCGGATCACAGTCCCCGGTTCACGGGTAACGCTCTTCACCTCCAGGTCTGCCGGCTTTTTACGACTCCACGAAAACGGAGTAAACGTACGGGCAGGATCACAGAATTTAACGCAACTGTCGATAAGATCATGATCGGAACAGTACACCACCACTTTGGAATGCTTGAAAACCCTCAGTTTTTCATCTGTCTTCTGGATAGTGCTCTTGAAATGTTCGTCATGCGCATGCCCTATATTGGTGATGATCCCATAATCGGGTCGTATGATCTCCTCCAGTTTCTCCATCTCACCGGGCATGGAGATCCCGGCTTCAAAAATCGCTAACTGGTTTTCAGTCTCCATTTTCCAAACCGAAAGAGGGACGCCTATCTGGGAATTGTATGATTTAGGACTGCGGATGATATTGTAATCAGGAGCCAGCAACTGGTACAGCCACTCCTTTACGATAGTCTTGCCATTGCTGCCCGTAATACCGATCACCGGGATATCGAACTGTCGGCGGTGGAAGGCGGCGAGCTGCTGGAGTGCGGCAAGGGTGTCTGGAACAATTATGGTGATTTCACTTGCATCTTCACACCGCCGCTGGGGTTTGCTTCGCTGCACCCAAGGCGGCTTGTGTGAAATGCTCGTTTCATCGTCATTATGATTGTAACAGTCTTTTGAAACCAGGAATAACCTCACCCCCTTTTCGTAAAGCTCCTGTATATACTGGTGCCCGTCATTTCTCGAGGTAACAATCGCTACAAACATCGTCCCTTCGGGCCTGATCAAACGGCGGCTGTCGATCAGGATATCCCTCACTTCAGCATCGCCACCGCTTTCAGGGAATAACTTTCCCCCGACAACCTCAGCTATTTGTTTGACAGTGTAAGTCATGACTGTTCTTTCTAATCTGACATCCGGCATCAGATATCGGATATCAGATATCCGATTTTCTTCCTCATTCTTTCGGAGGTTCCGCCGGCTTCAATGGGTTTGCCACCAACTCATCATACCTCTGCCTGTTTTCAAAGATATCGCAGGCCAGGTGGACGGCTGTTCTGAATCCCTCGGCCGAAGCCACATTCTTCCCGGCAATTTCATACGCTGTTCCATGTCCGGGGGAGGTCCGTATCACCGGCAGCCCGGCTGTGAAATTCACTCCTTCGTCAAATGAAAGCAGTTTGAACGGGATCATTCCCTGGTCGTGGTACATGGCCAGGATTCCGTCGAAATGCCTGAACTGCGCTGCCCCGAAAAAGCCGTCGGCGGGATAAGGTCCGAAAACCAGCATATTCTGGTTAAAACATTTTTCAATAGCCGTTCGGATGAATGTTGAGTCTTCATTCCCGATAAGGCCTTCGTCGCCTGCATGCGGATTAAGCGCCAGCACCGCGATCTTAGGTTTAACAATCCCGAAATCCCTGATCAGCGAATGATTCATGATATGGATCTTCCGCATAATAAGATCTTCGGTAAGAACTTCCTTAATACGGTTCACGGCAACATGCCCCGTGATCATTCCTATCCGGACCTCGCGGCTGACCATCAGCATCAGATGGTCGGGACAGTTGAATTTATGTGCAAAATATTGTTGCCGCTTCAAGGGAAAGCAGTGCCAGCTCTCCTGCGATTGGCGTGGATTTCCCGATGTCGATTTTTACTTCCTCATCATGGATATTGAGGATATTCGGCCGGCGGGGATGCGCCATTTCAGCCTTGTGTATCACATTGAAGTTGAACTCGGGAAAATTCAGGGTTTTGCGATAATAGCTGGCTATTTTCGAAGAACCGTAAACGATGATAGTGTTGTTTTCCATCAGCCGCTGGTCCTGCAGGGTTTTTATAATGATCTCATAACTGATCCCGTTGATGTCGCCGTGAGTGATCCCGACGCGTATTCGTTTTTCTTTCTCCTGTAGTGGTTCCATAGTCTTTAATTATAATCATCTGACATCTGACATCCGACATCTGACATCCGATATCAGATGTCGGATGTCAGATGTCGGATTATTTGCTAATCCTTTTTGAAATGTAATCAAACAACAACCTCACCCCGAATCCCGTTCCTCCAATACCCCTGTATGAATCGGCC
The DNA here is from genome assembly GCA_026391755.1 of Bacteroidota bacterium. Lineage (GTDB taxonomy): Bacteria > Bacteroidota > Bacteroidia > Bacteroidales > FEN-979 > CAIRDP01. Next base: position 2,231 of record JAPLDN010000284.1, on the reverse strand, counting down.
TTGTCAAGGAAAGCAGGACCGGCGATATCGAGATGGATATAAGGATAATCGGTGAATTTTTCGAGGAATTTCCCGGCAGTGATTGTCCCCGCATCGCCCGGACCAATATTCTTCAGGTCGGCGACTTCCGATTTTATCAGTTCACCGTACTCCTCCCACATCGGGAGTTCCACTATCCGTTCAGAAGTTTTAAACCCGCTTTCAGCCAGTTCGAGGAGCTCCCCGGGCGCACCGGATTCCATCCCTGCGCAGGCAAATTTTCCTATCGCGCGAACAGCCGCACCTGTAAGCGTAGCCATGTCAATCACAAGCTCAGGCTTGTATTTGCGCGCATACGAAAGCGCATCAGCCAGTATCAGCCTGCCTTCCGCATCGGTGTTCAGCACCTCAACGGTCATGCCGTTATGCATCTTCAGCACATCGCCGGGAACAATTGCTTTGGTCCCCGGACGGTTATCGGTAGCGGGCATCAGCCCCACAATATACACAGGCAGCTTTGCCTTTGCGATGGCATATACCGCCAAAGCCGCGGCAGCAGCCCCGCTCATATCGTCTTTCATGTTCAGCATGGAATCGCCTGGTTTCAGGTTCATCCCGCCACTGTCAAACACAATGCCCTTGCCAACAAAAACAATAGGTTTCTTATTCACGGCATCCGCGGGTTTCCATTCCATCACCGTAAACGTCGGAGGCTCATGGCTTCCCTGGTTCACGCCGAGTATCCCACCCATCTGTAAAGCCTCGAGTTTCTTCTTATTCATCACCTCCACCTTCGCCCCGCAATCCTTTCCCAGCTTTTCGATCTCCTTCGAAAACACCGTCGCTGTAAGGTAAGAAGCCGGCTCGTTGATGAGGTCGCGACATTGGTACACCGCGTCGTTCACGATGTTCATAAAACCGGGATCCGGGATCCGGGATCCGGGATCCGGTTCAGCATTCACGATTCCCGGGTCACGGTTCACGAATTCCGAATATATTTCTATCTTCCGCAAGGTATTCTTCTTCTCCTTATCGGCCTTGTACTTCAGGAACTGGTAATTCCCCAGCGCCATGCCTTCGGCGAAAGCAAGGGTTTCGGCGGGATGGTTTTCATGATCGAAGACCACCACCTTTGCGGCCTTCTGCGAATTCAGCATTTCACCAACCTTATTCCCCGCCTTGCGGCTGGCCTCAAGCCGTTTGTATTCCGACTTCTCCTCCTTGATCACGTAAACATAGATCCAGTTTTCGAGGCGGTTATATGAAATGATGTCCTTTTTAAGCTCTTTATGCTGCTTGCGGATGTACGACATTTCTGATGCCGTAAATACCCCGTCGGGCAAGGTTTTCAGAGTACTCACCACAAGCACGAGGTTTTCTAGCTCCTGGGTGCGGTCGGTAATGGAAATTTTTGGAAGCATGGTTCTGGTAACTTTATTGCAGATTTATACCTTGCAAAGGTAGGAAAAATTCCTACCTTTATCCTATCAAAAGTCCATATCATGTTACTCCGACAACTCCGCCCCGTATTACTCATAATCACAATCATACTGGCTTTATCCACTTTTATACAAGCCCAAAGCCGGCAGGATCTTGATCAGATAAAAAGCTCAACAAACATCAAAGCGCTTCAGGAGCTGGGATCAAGGCTTTCAGAACAAGCCGAAGCATCCCGCAGCCTTGCCATCCAATCCGCTACAAAAAACGGCTGGTTCATCCGTAAAGAGTTTGAAAACGGAAAGATCATTGAATTAAAAGGTCTGACTTCCCATGGTAAGCCCATGTATTTGTCCACAGCAAACCTCAATGCCGCCAAAACGGTTTCAGCAAATAAAGTATGGACCGGCGGATCGCTCTCTCTAAACCTCAGCGGGAACGGGATCGTCCTTCGCGAATGGGATGCAGGTGAAGTTCGTCCTACACACCAGGAGCTGATCAACCGCACGGTTCAGGGTGACGGGGCTACCAACCTGGCCGACCATTCCACGCATGTTGCCGGAACCATGATGGCCACAGGGATCAGCCCAAACGCCCACGGGATGTCGAACCAGGCAAGTCTGAGGGCATTTGACTGGTTCAGCGACTATGCCGAAATGGCTGCAGAGGGCGCCGCGGGGGCCCTGCTTTCAAACCACTCATACATTTTCATCACAGGCTGGTACTGGGATGGATCAAACTGGTACTGGTACGGAGACCCCACCATTAGCCAGACCACCGATTACCTCTATGGTTTCTATATGGCGGATGCTGCG
>JAPLDN010000389.1 GCA_026391755.1 Bacteroidota bacterium | reverse complement strand
AAGGTAACACTGTTTACCATGAGAAGGTAATGCTGCTTTCGCATGAGCTTGCAGGATTCAGCAAGGTGGATGCCGATTCGCTCCTCAAGGCAATGGGCAAGAAAATTGAATCCCTCATGGTCAAGCTTAAACCCCAGTTCTTCGCGGGTTGCAAGAAAAACGGGATCCACGAGGAAACAGTAACCAAGATCTGGAAGGACTGGGAAGCCTTTGCCAATTATGCATTCAACAAATCCCACTCCACATGTTACGCTTATGTGGCCTACCGCCAGGGCTATCTGAAAGCACATTACCCTGCCGAATTCATGGCTGCAATACTTAGCAGGAACCTTACTGACCTGAAAGAAATAACACTGTTCCTCGATGAATGCAAGAGAATGGGTATTTCGGTTCTGGGGCCTGATGTCAATGAAAGCGAGAATAAATTTACTGTCAATCGCAAGGGTGAGATCCGTTTCGGGATGGCCGGTATTAAAAATGTTGGTGAAGCTGCGGTCATGTCCATCACGGATGAAAGAAAGAAAAACGGCCCGTTCACGAGTATTTTTGATTTTACACGGCGGATATCATCTCACCATATCAACAAACGTTGCATGGAAGCGCTTGCAAAATCAGGGGCTTTCGATAGTTTCGAAGGGATGCACAGGGCCCAGCTTTTTCACATGGAGAATGGGGAGGAAACCACATTTCTTGAAAGCCTGATCAGGCATGCCACAGATTATCATTCCAGGAAATCCAGTTCACAGCAGTCGTTATTCGGGGAAGCTGCAGAAGTTGAGATGGCGGATCTCAGATTGCCCGACTGCCCTCCCTGGTCGAGGATAGAACAACTCAGGTATGAAAAGGAAATTACCGGATTCTATATGAGTGGCCATCCCCTGGATGACTACAAACCTGAGATCGAGTATTTCTGCAACGTGACCACCGAGCAACTGAAATCCGATATGCGCCAGTATAAAGGTAAGGAAGTGAGCTTTGCCGGTACTGTGATCAGTGCAACACATAAAACCGGGAAAACCGGCAAACCTTTCGGCTCATTTGTGATTGAAGACTACCTTGATTTTATTTCCGTTTCCCTTTTCTCTGAGGATTACCTGAGGATGAAACATTTAATGGAAGAAGGTCAGCATGTGTTCGTGAAAGTAAGAATAGAGCCCCGGTTTGATAATCCCGACCAGCTGACCCTGAGAGTGCTTCATGTTTCACTGTTAGCCGAGGTCATAGAGAAAAATGCCAAAATGCTCACTCTCACATTTCCCATTGGCGACCTGAGCGGGGCGGTCATTGAGGAATTCCATCATCTTATTAAGAAACACAAGGGAAAGTGCCAGCTCAGGATAAGGGTGCTTGACCCTGAGGAATCCTCTTCTATCGACCTTCCCTCGAAAAAATTCAGGGTCAATGCAAAAGAAGTGATCCAGGCTGTGAGGGATTTTCCCGGGATCAGCTTTCATCTTTCTGAATAAAATGGAAATGATTTATTAATTTTGCATAAAATTTGTAATTATGTTTGAAACTTTCACTGATGCCAATTTTACTGAAAAGGTTGAAAAATCCGATAAATTAGCCGTTGTTGATCTCTCTGCAGAATGGTGCGGCCCTTGCCGCATGGTAAGTCCCATAATCCATGAACTTGCAGCTGAATATGAAGGCAGGATAGTCGCCGGCGAACTTAATGTCGATGAAAATCCGGCCACAACGGCAAAATTCAAGGTACGCAATATCCCCACTGTCCTGTTTATAAAAAACGGAGAAGTTATTGACAAGCAGGTAGGAGCCGTTCCAAAGGCAAACTACAAGAACCTGATAGAAAAACACATTTAAAAGATGGCGAAATGCCGGGATGGTGAGCCGATCTCAGAATCCACCATCCGGGGATCCCATCATTTAATATGCCCGTCCTGGACCAATCCCACTTCGAACAATATTCCTCCCTGGAACTTCTGGCCAGGCAGGTTGTTGAGGGATTTATTACCGGGCTGCATAAAAGCCCGTTTCATGGTTTTTCCGTTGAATTTGCCGAACACCGCTTATACAATTCAGGGGAGTCGATAAGGAATATCGACTGGAAGCTTTTTGGTCGAAGCGACCGTTTATATGTCAAACGATACGAAGAAGAAACTAACCTGAGATGCCAGGTATTTATAGATACTTCTTCATCAATGTATTACCCGGTTATAAAGAACCCTGATATTCTAACCCCTAATAAAATTACTTTTGCAATTTACCTGACTGCTGCAATGTTGTTCCTTTTAAGGAAACAACGTGATGCTGCAGGTTTAAGCTTTTTCTCCGACAGCATAGAACTCCATACCCAGTGTAAATCAAGTTCGGTCCATTATAAATACCTTTACCAGGAACTGGAAAAATTACTTCATCCCATTTCTCCGGAAACGCGCAAAAAAACAGCCCTTACGCAGGTTATCCATGAGCTGGCCGAAAGGATTCACAAGCGTTCGCTGGTTTTTATTTTCAGCGATATGTTTGAAAACTCAACGGAGACAGAAGAACTTTTTTCGGCTTTGCAACACCTCAGGCATAACAAGCATGAGGTGGTCCTTTTCCATGTCGTGGACAAGAAAAAAGAAATGGACTTCGATTATGAGAACCGGCCCTATAAATTCATTGACCTGGAATCGGGACAGGAGATCAGGCTTTTCCCTGAGGAAGTTAAGCAGCAATACCTTTCAAGCATTGAAAAATTCAGAAAAGACCTTGTCCTTCGCTGCGGACAGTATAAGATAGACCTGGTGGAGTCCGATATCAATGCTTCCTTTCACCATGTCCTTCTGCCTTACCTGGTCAAAAGAAGCAGGATGTACTGATACTGCTGCATCCTGTTTTTTCCTACCTTTGCGCCCTGTTTGCAAAAAGCATCTCATGGAAATTGCTTCAAAATACGATCCTTCCAGCGTCGAAGATAAATGGTACAGCTTCTGGCTTGAAAAAAAAATGTTCAGGTCTGTTCCCGACAGCAGGGAACCATACTGTATTGTGATACCTCCGCCGAATGTAACCGGTGTATTGCATATGGGGCATATGCTGAATAACACCATCCAGGATATACTTGTACGCCGCGCCCGTATGCTTGGAAAGAATGCCTGCTGGGTTCCGGGAACAGACCATGCTTCTATTGCGACCGAAGCAAAGGTTGTAGCCAAACTCAGGGAGCAGGGCATTGACAAATCCAGCCTGAGCAGGGAAGAATTCCTGAGCCATGCATGGGAATGGAAGGAAAAGCACGGAGGGATCATACTTGAACAGTTAAAGAAACTCGGGGCTTCCTGTGATTGGGAGCGTACCTGTTTCACCATGGATGAAGCCCGTTTTGAGTCGGTTATTGATGTTTTTATCGACCTCTACAATAAAGGGCTCATCTACCGGGGCGCCCGTATGATTAACTGGGATCCTAAAGCACTTACAGCAGTCTCCGACGAAGAGGTGATCTATAAGGAAGTACATTCAAAGCTTTTCTATGTACGATACAGGGTTGAAGGCATTGGGGAGGAGTGGATCACAATAGCCACCACCCGGCCTGAGACCATACTCGGCGACACTGCGATCTGCGTGCATCCCGATGATCAGCGATACAGCAGCCTGAAGGGAAAGAAAATACTTGTTCCACTGATCAACCGTCCGGTTCCTGTGATTTTCGACGAATACGTCGACAGAGAATTCGGTACAGGGGCTCTCAAAGTCACACCTGCCCATGATATCAATGATTACAACCTCGGGCTGAAGTATAAACTGGAAGTAATCGATACCTTTAATCCTGATGGTACAATGAGCGATGCGGCCCGCTTGTACATAGGCGAGAACCGGTTTAAGGTGCGCACGAAGATCGTTAAGGACCTTGATGCGGCAGGGCATATTGTGAAAATTGAAGATTATACCAACAAGGTAGGTTATTCTGAAAGGACCGATGAGGTGATTGAGCCCAGGATTTCGGTGCAGTGGTTCATGAAAATGAAGGACCTTGCAAGACCTGCGCTTGAAGTGGTTGAGAACGAAACGGTACGCTTTCATCCTGCCAAGTACAAGAACATGTACAGGCACTGGATGGAAAATGTGAACGACTGGTGCATCTCCCGGCAACTCCTCTGGGGGCACAGGATACCGGCATGGTACCTCCCCGACGGGACGTTTATTGTTGCTAAGACCAGGGAAGAAGCTTTTGAAAAAGCAAAGTCGGCAGTCGGCAGCAGGCAGTTGACCATTGAAGATCTGAAACAGGATGAAGACGTGATGGACACATGGTTCTCGTCGTGGCTCTGGCCCATTTCGGTTTTTGACGGGATCAGGTAGCCCGATAATCAGGATATAAAGTATTATTATCCCACGATGGACCTCGTAACAGCTCCCGAGATCATCTTTTTCTGGGTTGCCCGGATGATCATGGCAGGGCTGGAATACCGAAAAGAAGTCCCGTTCAGGAATGTTTATTTTACAGGGATCGTTCGTGACAAACAAGGCAGGAAAATGTCAAAATCACTTGGCAATTCGCCTGAACCCATTGAGCTCATAGGTCGTTACGGCGC
>JAPLDN010000082.1 GCA_026391755.1 Bacteroidota bacterium | reverse complement strand
ACATGGGAACCGCCCGGTATCATAGGATTATGCGAAGTTGAAAACAGGTTCGTCATGAATAAGCTCATCTACGAATCCCCGCTCAAGCCTTTTGGATACCGCATGATCCATCATGAATCACCTGACCTGAGGGGAATTGACGTTGCCTTATTATACCTCCCGTCAGAATTTAAGGTAATAAACTCAAAGCCATATAAGATCGATTTCCCCTTCGACACAGCTGCAAGGACCAGGGAGATCCTGTTTGTCAAAGGGCAGGTCTTTAGCAGTGATACTCTAAACATCCTTATTAATCACTGGCCTTCCCGGAGAGGAGGATATGCCGAATCCCAGCCCCGTCGAGATTATGTGGCCTCCGTTCTGCGCCATATAGTCGACTCCCTGCTTGCAGTCAGCCCAAGTGCGAATATTCTCGTCATGGGAGATTTCAATGACGAGCCGGAATCGGCAAGCATCAGGGAAATACTCCACGCTCTTCCCCCCGACTCCCTTAAGGCTACGACCGATCTTATAAACCTAATGTGCCCTTTTTCGGGCCGCCAGGGCTCACACCGCTACAGGGGCATATGGAGCCTTCTCGACCAGTTCATGGTAAGCGCAAATCTCCTTAAGCCAGCAGCCGGGTTAAGGCTTGTACCCGGATCAGTTTGCATCTTCAAGGGGGCATTTCTGTTGAAGGAAGACCTTAAGTACTTTGGCAACAAGCCCTTCAGAACGTACAATGGCCTCAGGTACGAAGGAGGTTTTTCGGATCACCTACCTGTGTACCTTGACCTGGTTAAAGAATACTGCCCCGAATGAATGCCATGATCAGGTCCAGATCCCGTTGATCCTGGTACTGCAAAATCCGCAGTTACCGTTTTTTATATTATTTGCGGTCACGGTAAACCCTCTGCGTTCAACACTCAGTTTTCTGCATTTCGGGCAATATGTATTCTCGTAATCGGTCCCGGGAACATTTCCAATGTACACATAATTGATCCCTGCTTTTCGGGCAATATTATAGGCCTGTTCGAGGGTCGACAAGGGTGTATAAGGTATGCTGGTAAGCTTGTATAGCGGGAAAAACCTGCTGAAATGCAAAGGGTAATCTGAAAACCCATTTTCAACAAGCCATTCGCACATTTCCTTCACCATGTCCATTTTATCGGTCCAGCCCGGAACAATAAGATTGGTAATTTCCAGCCATACGCCCTCCTCCTTAAGTATCTTAAGCGTTCTCAGTATTGGTTCAAGGCTTCCCCCGTTAAGCTTTGCATAAATATCCTCCCTGAACGATTTCAGGTTGATGTTGGCCGCGTCGAGGCATTTAGCCAGCTCCCTCAGCGGTTTCTCGTTGATATACCCATTGCTTATGAGAAGGTTTTTAAGTCCGCGGGCCCTGGCAAGCTTTGAAGTTTCATATGTATATTCATAGAAAGAAAGAGGTTCCGAGTATGTATAGGCAATGGTTTTGCATCCGTTTGATGCAGCTTCCTGCACAACCTGGGCAGGGTACATCTCCACGTTTTTCGTTGTTCGGGGGCTTACCTGGGAGATCTCCCAGTTCTGGCAGTTCAGGCAGGCCAGTGTGCAACCTGCAGTGGCAATGGAAAAACTCTCCGAAGAAGGCAGGTAATGAAACAACGGTTTTTTCTCAATCGGGTCAATGTGCACGCTGCATGGGTTGCCAAAAGCGATGGAGTATAGTTTTTCCCCATAAGCGACATGGTTCCGGCACAGCCCCTCCTGCCCATCTTTAAGGACACATTGATTAGGACAAAGCTGGCATTTGACACCCTTGGGTGTCAGCACATAATACAGAGATTCCCTGCTGTATTTCCCGGGTCCTCCTGTCGGAGGAGGTACAACTGCATTCATATCGGAAAGTTTTTTTGCAAAACTGTGGAATGGCCTTATGCCGGCTGCTGCAACACCCAGCGAAGCAAGACTCAAGCGGAGGAATTGACGCTTGCTGAACCGCTTTCCACTCTCGGATTTCACTCTATAAAGATACGAAATTTTGACGTTTTAAGAAAAGAATGGCAGCCCCGATAGTATTAATCAATGCCAGAATATAACCCGTGTTCATAAGGCCCAGCAAGGGGAAAATGAAAACCGGAACGAGAAACGCACCCAGTGAGGAGCCGAAAAGGTCGGCAGAGTAATTTTTCGGAACGGCCACATCCCTGCTGCCGGCCGATAAACGCGATGCAAGTGAGTATTCC
>JAPLDN010000341.1:6637-22258 GCA_026391755.1 Bacteroidota bacterium | reverse complement strand
TCCTGTCGAGACACAGAAACGCCATAGGAGGGCCAAGGTATCCCATGGTCGACATTTTTGAGTATAAAGTATGCCCGGGTATCCCCAGCTGCAAACATTCCTCCATGACAAGTTCCGAAATATGCTTTGACGGAAAGTTAACCTGGAAAAACCTGAGCGTCTCCAGTTTAATGGCGTACAGCTTTATCATACGTTTCAACCCGTTCAGAAATACAGAACCATCGGCTTCATGGAAATTCATTCGCAATTCCTCCTGGAACATCTGGGCAAGATGGTGGTAGCCTTTCTCATATTCTTCCTTAGGGTTCATCCAGTAGGCAGGGCGTTTGTTCCCCATGGCTGATGGTTTGTTACCGCCTGCTGATTCCATGTAAACATGGTCAATATACAAGCCGCTTTCCTGCCCGGAAGCTGCCTTAAGGAAGAGGGCAGAAGCACCGTCGGAAAGAAAATATCGAAGGAACAATTCTTCTTTTGTAACCAGGGCCTGGTTGTAATATTCAGCCACAAGTTCAGACGATGACATACTGGAAGATATTACCAGGGCATTGTCATAACGTCCGTAACGTATCATGTCGAAAGCTACAAGAAGTGACTTATAGGCGGAAGTACAGTTGGCATGAATTGACAGCTCTCCGCAACGGTCGATCCCAAGCCCATCCTGTATCCTTACCGATGCGGTGGGCATCTGGTCCTGGTGTGCGCTGCCATATACTATGAGTTGCACCTCACCTGCTTTTACACCAGCCGCCAGAAGTGCCTGATTTGCGGCTTTGACCGACATGCTTACATTGTCTTCTGTAAACTTCCTGTTTACCGGGTCCAGGGCAAAATGGTAATATTCGACTTCGAGAAGCTCGGCCATCAATTCCCTCACCCGATGAAGCCACTTTTGGGTTTTCAGGGGAGCTTCAGGAAGTTCGCCAAGATAATAATCAACTTCTGATTTGGGAATCGGCTTGCCTGGCAGAAAAGAACCGCTGCCTGCAATTACGACTGCCCTGGGTGCCTGAGAACTTGGAATATTTTCTTTCACGCCAGATATTTCTTAACATACAACGCCCTTTTCTCAATCCTGAAATCCTGCATCACTTCCCGGGCAAAGCTGATTGCTGTGGAAAGTAGTGATTTCTTTGGAACAAGTTTATCAACAATCCTGTATTTAAAGGCATCCTCAGCTGTAAATGTACTTCCTCTCAGAACCCGTTCAAGAGCTATTGCCTGGCCTGAAATACAGCAGAGTTTATATATCCCGCCCAGGCCGGGAACAAGGTTGAACGATGCCTCCGGAAGACTAAAAACAGCATCTGCTCCGCAAAGCCTGAAATGGCTGAATAGGGCAAGTTCCAGGGCTGAACCCAGGCATACTCCACGTATTGAAGAGATAACGGGGATATTAAAACTCTCAAGAATCAAAAGTGATTTATAATTACTTGAAAGAAAATCAGGCACCCTTATCAATTTCCCGTTTTTATCAGTTTCGGCTTTTTCGAGAATTTCTCTTAAAAGAACCGGTACATCGGCACCTGAAGAAAAATGCCTGCCACGTCCGCTGATGATAAGGGCGCGAAACTCAGGGTGAGCCCTGATATATTCCAGCACCGATGCAAATTCCGAGAAGAACTCCATCGTCATGGCATTTGATGGAGGTGTATTCAGCTCCAGCAGTCCTATCCCTTCATCAATTGCAAGATGTATGGTAGAATAATCGGGTATGTTCATTTTTTAGTCTCCCGTGTGCTATTTCTGCGACCGGCTTCTGCAAGAGCCAGTTCGCAGAACATCCTGGTTTCTTCCTTCATCGCCTCTTCTATACTCAGAGACCTGGCGTTTTTCAGGGCTTTCATAACGGCATTAATAACCGGTAAAGGCCTGTCCCTTGTAAGCTTCTGCAAGAGGTTGAAAGAAAAATCAAAAACCTTCTGTTTACTAACAATAAAATCCACCAGGTTCATTTCCTGCGCATCCTCCGCATTGATCATATCTCCGCTCATAATGAGCTATGACTCGCCAGGGCAACTTCCAGCCCTCCTCCGAAACATATGCCCTGGATCGCTGCAACTACAGGTATTTCAAGTTCCTCAAGATGGTCCAGTACAGCTTTACCTTTTTCCATGCTCTCGCTGATGTTCTCTTTGTTGCGGATCATTCTGAAGAGGTTCTCAAGCTTACCTCCACCCGAAAAATGTTTTCCCGCACCACATATTATGATCCCTTTCAGGTAATCATAAGAGGTCCATTTTTTAAGGACCTCAAGCGGTACAAATTCAGGCTGAACGAGATAATTCTCAGGAGGATTATCAAGTGTTATTATACCGATATCATTCCTGATCTCCCAGCTTATTTTATCTATTGTTTCCATTTTGTCCTAAGTAATTACGATCGAATACTGGTTCTATACCTCCAGGAATATCATGTGAGATCCTTTGGGCATCCACAAATACTGTTTTAACCCTTGCTCTTGCCGCGGCCTGACCTCCCGGCACAATCTTCATCCTTTGTTCAAAAATAATAAACGGATTATCTTTCTTCACTGTCGTTGTGATTTCAACTTCGTCGCCAAACTTGATCTCATGCTGGTAACGTAAATGCACTTCCACCACAACAAGGAACAGCCCCCGGGCAGTAAGCTCTTCAAGCAATCCTTTTTTTTGAAATAACTCCCAGCGGGCTTGCTCAAAATAATTGAAAAAGACGGCGTTGTTAACATGCCCGTACGAATCCAACTCATATCCCCTTACGCTAATCCTGCTTTGAAACATCAAATCGAATTTAAAACTCTGTTAAGCGGCCTTTCATCTTCATAAATATCGTTTCGCCTGATGTGATTTCAGCGGTGACATCAATTTCACCCTGCCCGGCATTCATGAATTTTAAATTCATTGAAAGCCGATCATTTGCTAACGGATTGATCAGGGCCAGGTATTTGACCTGGCTGGCTTGCATAAGCATAAGCTGTTTATCAGTGATCTCTCCCGAAACTTCCCTTACCATCTCAACCTGGCAAACTCCGGGTAAAACCGGGTTGCCGGGAAAATGGCCCTTGAAGATATCATGGCTGCCGTCAAGACTAAGTGAAACAATATATTTTTGTACACCCGGGAGTCCCAGATCCTGTGGAAGCAATTCTATAGCATTGACCTTGTATAATTTACCCTTTAACATGCTTTGCAATTCCGGTTTCTGATTGCGTAAAAATACGAAATTAAGTTAAAAAATACCTGATTGCCCGGGGGGCTGGATCATCGGAACCGGAGAAGAAGAACAGTTTTAATGACCTAAGAAATTAAAAGTCAGGGTCATATGGATTTTCGGATTCATAATCCGGATCTCGTTTGGGAACCCGTTTTCATATTCCCTGAAACCGACGATTACTGCATCGAAGTAATTGCTCCAGCCCACCAGTTCTGTCAGGGAATTCTGTTTCGTATCCATCCAGGCGTACAGGTTAATTCCGAGGTACAGGTAGACAGCTTCTCCCGAGCCATTCTGTATATACTTCCTTAATGGCTTTTTCCCTGCCGATTCGCTGAAAAACAATATAGAGAAATCACTCTGCAAAATTTTAAGAAAAGACTTTTTATTTATAGGATCAAAAATATAGTCAGGCCTGTACGTATCCCTATAGAATTCCATGTCAAAATAGGTCAATCCTATCTCATTTGCAAAAGTGAAGTGGAAACTGCTGTCGGAAGTTTTTTTAATTATTGAAATACCAGTCAGGTGCTTGTCGGCCACATCCAGTGATGTTCGGAATAAAGCCTTTTCAAAACCGTTCATAAAAGGCGAACTCCAGACAGGGGACTTAGTGGCCGTCTCCGGGCTTAAACTTAAAGTTGACTTTTTGACCGGGTCACAAGCCGACAAGAAGAGAATGAAAATTAAATTAAGGGATATTAAACTTCGCATCTGGAACATTCTGGTTAATCTTCTTGCCACTGAATTCTATCCTGGTGTAATCTCCTGATACTTCCCTCATTATAAGTTTATCTACCGTATAATCCGATTTGTTGAAATAAAGAATTATCTCACTCAGGGTCTCCTTGATACGGAGGTTTACCGGTATCATGGTCGCCTGGTACTCATCCCTCAGGTCGAAAATACTGCAATCAAAGTTTTTTGTATCAGATAAGAGGCTTCCCTGGACAGCGCCGATAAGGATATTGTTAACCTCCCTGAATACCTTGTTCGACTGCAGGTTGATATGGTTTTCCTTATCCTCGTCCTTAACGAAAACTTTGTCGTTGTTGAAAATAATAAGATACGGAAAAGGATCTGTATATTCCCAGCGGAGAAGTTTTTCCTTTTTGAAATAAAAATTTCCTTTCGAAATAATTTTCTCCTTTATAACGCTCAATTCTTTAGTTTGAGTGAACTGGGCTTCCAGGCATAAGGTCAGTTTAGCAGCCTCGCTTATCTTTTTCCTGACATCCATTGCGTCGGTTGGAGAAAGTGGCTTGGTCTGGGCCTGCAAAAACATGCAAACGCCTTGAAGGGCCATAATGAATACCAGGATCTTAGCAGTTTTCATAAGCTTTCAATGTTAACATTTCATCCAGGGGAATGAAATTAAAACCTCTTTCCTGCAATGATACAATTATTTTTTCAAGAATTCCTGCCGTAAGGGCCGAGCTGTCATGGAAAAGCATGATATCGCCGGGCTTTGTATTGCGTATGGTTTTTTCAAGCAGGACCTGGGAATCCCTTGCCGTGGTATCGAAGGACCTGAAGCTCCATACAACGACCTTAACACCTGTTTTCCCTGCGGCTTTGGCGACCATGGGATTGATCACACCGTACGGAGGCCTGAAGAATTTCATTCGTTTGCCGGTTATCCTTTCCGTTTCATTGATATTTCTTTCAATATCATCCGCCATTCTAACAGAGGAATACAAATCCCAGAAGTATGTGTGTGACCATGAATGGTTCCCGACTATATGCCCGTCGCCTGCAAGTCTTGTGAGAATCCCTTCGTTTCCTTCCGTTTTCTTTCCGATAATAAAGAAAGCTGCCTTGATCCTGAATTTTTCAAGGATGTCAAGGATCCTGGGAGTATTCAAGGGGTCCGGGCCATCATCAAAAGTCAGTGATAGTAATTTCTTATCGGTTTCTCCATGGGAATACACCTCACTGTAATGAAATCCTGACGATGGGAAGAAGGCCATACCGACCGAGATACCCAAATAAACCGAGATCAGCCCGAAGTAAAACAGCCGGGGGCAGCTGCACAGGCAAGAGATAAAACAGGATTCGCAGGGGCAGAGGAAGATCCTGCATGCCGTTAAAGTGGACAAAAGCAGCAGAAACAGGGTGGATGTATTTCTGAAATTCAGGATCTTCAAGGTTTCCGTATCAGGATAAAGGAATGATTCAGGTCCAGGTAATGATTATAAATTAGAATTGTTTTAATGGTCTTTGCTCCCGGGGGCCTGATTACCGCTGCTTCAGGAACCTGCTGTTTCTTCATGATCATTGAAGCCATCCAGAGTCCGAAAGCCGAGGAAGTCATGTATTCGCCGCTGAGATGCTTCCAGGCTGCAATGCCTGCATTGTTTAATGAACCGGTAAGTTCTTTGTATGGTCTGGCGGATGAGGTGTCGCCGTTTAACCCGCATACTGCCAGGTCGATTTCTTCCGGGCCTGTTCCCGATCGTTCAAGAAAATCAGAAAGGAGGCGGGGCAGGGAAACAGGGCTCGCTTTGCGGTTAAAAGTATTCATGCCGGTTAAAACAGCATAAGTTGTATCACTTTGGGCGGATGAGAGAAGGAAAAAGGCCGATCCTTCACCCGCAATGCTTCCCCTTGCAGTGGTCTTTAATAATTCAAACGTATCGGCCGGTTTCATTCTCCAGAGGCCGAGCCGCCTTGAAATCTCAAAGGAGCCGTTGGTCAGTTCGTCCATCCCCCCTGCGAGCACTTTTGAAGCCTTTCCGTTTCTCAGTTGGATCATTGCATCCAGAAGGGCCGACTCGAACGACCAGCCACGGTGGACATAGGTAAAATTGTAATTATGGCATTTCAGAAGCAGCGCGATTTGGGCAGAAACTGTATTGTGGGTCGACTGGATAAATGAGGTAGGGGTGAGGAGTTCTTCATTATTCCTGATCAAGGTAGTAAGAAATTTTTCAGTGTCTTCAAGGCAGCCAAGGCCGGTTCCTGTTATTATTGCATCGGGCATCACGCATCCCGCATCTGCCAGGCATATCCTGGAAGATGCCACTCCCATTTTAATCAACCTGCCCATCCTGCGAAGGATATCAGGGCTGATAAAATCCCTGTAATTTGGTTCAATACAGGCAAGCCGGTTTGACTGAACCCTGTTTACCTCATCAAGGAAGTGACTGCTATCGGTAGTTTTCTGGGGTGATAAATTGCCCAGGCCGTTGATGTATATGGCATTTAAATTTGTCATAGGATCATCGGGAATTGTATTTTGACAAAACCAGTGATGAGTTATTCCCTCCAAATCCGAAAGAGTTGGAAAGCACGTGTTCAACATCTGTATTCCTGAGCAGGGTTGTAACCGGGCGTATATAAAGTTCTTTCATGGGTGTGGCCCAGCCCAGGTTGGGAAAAACACAACTATGCTGAATCGAAAGCAGGGATATAACAGCTTCTATCGCCCCGGCAGCTCCCAGCGTATGCCCGGTATAGGATTTTGTTGAACTGAAAGGAGGAACTTCACCTCCGAAAAGTCTCTGGACGGCAATGCCTTCACTAAGGTCATTATTCTGCGTGCCGGTACCATGAACATTAATGTAGCTGATGCGGGCGGGCACAATACCTCCCATCTCAAGAGCTTTGGCCATCGCGAGCCCCGCTCCAATTCCGTCAGGGGAAGAAGCAGTTTGATGGTAAGCATCATTAGCATTTCCATAACCACTTAAAAAACCGGCTATTTTTCTTCCTTCCCTTATAGCGAGTTCTTCTGATTCGAGCACAAGAAACGCGGCTCCTTCTCCGATTGTAAGCCCGGCCCTCTCCTCGTCAAAGGGACGGCAGCCGTTCTTATCGAGTATCATGAGGGTGTTAAAGCCATTCAGGGTAAAACGGGTCACGGCATCGGCCCCCCCTGCAATAACCCTGTCGATAAGTCCGGCTTTTATCATCTCCGAGCCCAGCATGATTGCATTTGCAGAAGAGCTGCAGGCTGTGCTGATCGTGGTGATAAAATCCCGTATATCCAGGAATTGGGCAATTCTTTCAGTGCTTTCTCCGCAGTCATGTGTGGCTACCTCTGAAAGTCTGCCTCTTGACTGGTTTTCAAGAAACAGAGGGTAAAAATCCTCCGTACGGTCCATACCTCCTACGGTATTGGCCGAAATAAGCCCCGTTCTGAGCGATTGGTTTGGTTTAATCCCTGCCATCCCTGCAGCCTGGCTGGCTGCAGCAATTCCGAGAAGGCTGGTTCGGGAATACTTCCTTTTATCCTTCAGACCTGAGAGTTCCAGTAATTCAGCATTGGATCTTTTTACTTCAGCAAGGGGGAGTTTCCCTTTATGAATGGTGTCAAACCTCGTGATCTCTCCGATACCCGAAACTTCCTCCAACAATGAACCAAGCACTTCATCAGCATTCATTCCAATGGAAGAGACAATTCCGTAACCGGTAATCACTACACGGATCCCCATACGATCAGAGAAATTTCTGCTGCAAATTTAGGAAAATTCCGGAGGTATTACCGCCTGACCAGGATAAAGGAATGATCGGTATTCCTAAAGTGGTTGTGGATCAATATAGTTTCAAGTTTCCCGGGAGGGATTGGAATTGTTAACAGGGAAGAGGGGATAAACTGTTTCCTGAGAATAGTGGCTGCAACAAACAGTGCGAATCCCGAAACAGTATGATATTCGCCGCAAAGATGCTTGTATAACATCCTGGATGCTGAAGGGAGCGCCTGCATCATCACTTCATTACAGATCCTGTCGTGTTCGTCATACCCATTGTTTCCCATCATTACAAGGTCTACATCTTCGGGCCTGAGGCCGTGTTCCGAAACAAACCTGAGGACAGCTTCAGCGGTTTGTCCTGTAGATGCAGGTTTGTAAAGGGTCTCGACCGCTTCAAGCCTTGCATAGGTTTTTTCATTCCGTTCTTTTGAAATATTGAAATAGGCTGCGCCTTCTCCGGCAAGGGCGCCAGGCAGAGCACTTGACCATAAGTCAAGGTTTCTGACTGGTTCGAGTTTCCATAAGCCAAGTCTCCTTATTATAGTCAGGTGATTCAGGGTCATCTCATCAATCCCGCCTGTAAGAACATTAAGGGCTGAGCCTTCTTCGATTTGTAAAAGTGCATCAATCAAGCCGCTTTCAAGAGAGAAACAACGATGAACATAAGTCGAATTGTACTCATGGCATTTCAGGTTAATCGCAATCTGGGAACTTATGGTGTTATATGTTGACTGTATAAAAGGAGTGGGGTTGAGAAATTTTTCCTCTATCGTAAGCTCTCCAAGTATCTTCTCAGTGTCTTCAACACTGCCTAAACCTGTTCCGGTTATTATGGCATCCGGCACTTCGAGACCGGCATCCTGCATGCACATTTTTGCAGAGCTTATACCCATCTTGATCAGGCGGCTGAGTCTCCTTGATGCCATGGGATCAATATACAGTTTGTAAACAGGCTCAAGCGATTTCATAAATTCGGAAGTATGTTCTACCACCGGTTCAAGAAAATCAGAACCAGGAAGGGTGTTCTGTGGCGAGATGATGCCTATACCGTTAATGTATGCCATGTTTCTTGAAAATCAGGGTACTGTCATTTCCGCCAAAACCGAAAGAATTGCTCATTACCAGTTTAATATCGACACCCCTTATTATTTCCCCGGCCGGCTGAAATTTCAGTTCAGGCATAGGAGTTAAAAAGTTCATGTTAGGCCATATGATCCCTTGCTGAAGGCCAAGTATAGAGATTATTGCTTCGGCAGAGCCTGCGGCCGAAGTCATATGACCGGTAAAGGGTTTGGTTGAACTCACATAGGGGATCTTACCGGTAAACAGCTTTTCAATGGCACGGCCTTCCGAAAGGTCGTTATTATCGGTTCCTGTACCATGGGCATTGATGTAATCAATTGCATCGGGGGTTTCCCCGCTCATATCAAGGGCCTTTTTCATGGCAAGGTATGCTCCAGCTCCGTCGGGGGAGGAGGCGGTTTGGTGAAAGGCTTCACAGGCATTCCCGTAACCTACAAGCTCGCAAAGCACAGGATTCCCCGTTTTTTGATTGGTTTCTTCAGTTTCCAGCACAAGATATGCCGCACCCTCGCCCAGGTTAATCCCGTTACGCGTAGCATCGAATGGCCGGCAGGGAAGTTTATCCAGGATTTTTAAAGCGTTAAAACCGTTGAGGTGAAACCTGGTCAGGGATTCGGTACCTCCGGCAACAGCACAATCAAGCTTGCCTGCCCTCATCATCCTTGAAGCAAATCCGATTGCATTGGCAGCCGATGAACAAGCTGTGCTGATGGTGGTAATAAATCCTTTCAGCCCAAGATGATCAGCGATCTTTTCAGTGCTGTCGGCACAATCATAGGTTTCGATAAACCTGTTTTTGCTGTCGTTTGTAAGAAAATCCTGGTAGTATTTTTCGCATTCATCCATTCCGCCTACGGTTGTTCCCGAGATCAGTCCGGTATTAAGACCGGTATGTTTATCCAGTCTCGCATGCAAAAAGGCTTCTTTTGCAGCAATTATGCCGAGCAGAGCGTTCCGGGAATAAGCTGACTTAGCAGACAATCCTGCATCCCGCATCAATTCATCATTGGTCAAGGAAACCTCCGAAACAGCCAATTCATGCTTAAGGCTTGTATCGATATGCCTTACTGGGCCAATAAAGGAACGGAGGTCAAGCAGTGAATCAAGATTTTCCTGAACATTGTTACCCAGCCCTGATATAAAACCCAATCCGGTAACAAAAATCCTTGAAGGCATTTAGGCTTTCTTTTGATGCTCGGTGATATATTCGGCCATTGTACGGATCGAAAAAAATATCTTTTTACCGTCCTTGGGATCTTCTATTTTAATGCCATAATTTTTTTCCAGGAGGACAATAAGCTCCAGTGCATCGATGGAATCCAATCCAAGTCCTTCACCAAATAATGGGGAATCAGGGTTAATATCCTCCACAGAAATATCTTCGAGATTAAGCTGTGTTATTACTTCTTTTTTAAGTTTGTTGATCAATTCTTCCATATACTCTTTTCTGTTAGATTCATTAATTCGTTAAGCGAGGCTTCGTTAAAAGGCATGCTGCCGAAATTTGTTTTCGGGGCCTGTTCGTTCTCTTTTTCAACGAGTGCGACCATGGCCCTGAATGAATTTCCGAGAATTTCAACCCAGCCGCAAAGACAGGCCCCTGCACGGTTGTTATCAAGGAGATCTGAAACATGATCAAGCAGCTGCCGGGGATTGAACTTTTCACTGACCAGAAAGGCATTTTCCCCTTTCAGGCTGTGCCGTATACATATTTCTCCGATGACGATATTAGCAAGGGTATATACAAACACCGAAGGGCTTGGGAAATAAGCCGACCGGTTTCGTATACTGTCCTGGTATATCAGGTCGGTTTCCAGACTGGAACTTGAATTAGCAAGCACCACTGCAAGCGATCCGGGTTTGAATCTACCGGGTTTTTCATGTCTGAGCAGCAGTTCGGAGCACATAAACCCAAGTTTACTCAATGAATCCATTTTATAGAACTTAGGATATGAGATCTGCTCCTGTTTGTACAGAGCCTTGATAAACTCTGCAAAAGTAGCAATTTTTTCCTGATAAAAGATAAGTTGCTTGTTAACAACCACTTTCCCATCCCCAAAATAGGTATATGCCGTGATCATTTTCTCCATGCTCAGGTTTTCTGAAATACCAGGGCTGCATTGCATCCTCCGAAACCGGATGCTATTTTCAGGCAGGTATTAGGCGGTTTTTGTATCGTTTTGCTTACAACATTGATTCTTTCAGAGACGCCGGGGGTTTCAAATCCCGCCGATTTAAAAATCCTGCCTGTCCTCATACACAAAATCAGGGCTGCTGATTCCATGAGGCCCGAGGCACCAAGCGTATGCCCCCAGTATCCTTTGTAACTATTAACAGGTACATCATTCATTTCACTAAGGGAAATGGCTTTAGATTCCATTTCATCGTTATAAGGTGTTGCCGTTCCATGAGCAGAAATGTAATCAATATCCCGGTTCACGGTTCCCGATTCACTTATCGCAGCGTTAATCGCCATACTCAGTTCTTCTCCGGTCCTCGAAGGGCCTGAAATATGATTGGCATCGTTGCTTACCGACCCGCCCATGACCAGGATACCGTTATTTGGGTCTTCCCCTGCAGCCGAAGAAAGCACTATAGTCCCGCAGCCTTCACCGAGAGACAGTCCGCTGCGGTGAAGATCAAATGGTTTGCATGGTTCGGAGCTTAAGGCCTGAAAGGACTGGAAGCCTGAGATCACAAATTCGGTGGCAATGTCGCCGCCTGTTACCAGGGCAGTTTCATACTTGCCTGTACGCAATAAACGACTGGCTGCAATAAGTGCCAAAACACCCGAAATACAGGCATTGCTGATGATCAGCGGCATATTGATGAATCCGAAGAAATCCCTGAGAATATTCGCTACTGCCCAAAGATAAATACGTTTGTGGTCGAATTTTGCAGTAAACCTGTCTTCAAGAAGATCAATGTTTCCCTTGGTTGTTGAAAGTACCAGTAAAACTTTCTCATCTCCGGGCCTCACTGAAGTCCCGGCCAATGCATCGGCCACTGAAAGGATCAGCATTTTCTCCAGCCGTGTATAAAAACCCGGTTTATGGTCTTTCCTGTACTTGTGGAGGATGGTGTCAAAATTTTGTTCAAGCCTGTCAGTATCAACAAGAGAAAGTGGAACAGGCTGGGCAGAAAGATTAAGCTCATTATGTAATTTTATCCCTGTTATCCCAGCAGCAAGAGACTCGGCATTTTCCCGGGCAGTAAATCCGAGCGACGAGATGATATTTTCGGAAATGGTGTAAACAGTCTTCATTACTTCAATTTATTCAATCCCCCATTTCTTTTTCCATCCAGTATAAAACTCAGGTGAGTTAAGCAGAAGATCACCTTCGGGTGTCAGGAACACCTGGGTTGAACTGCCGGAAGCCACCACTTCACCATCTTTCTTTCGGGAAACCTTATAATTGAAAACGATCTTGGCAGCTTCGGTCGGGATATATTCCGTCTCGACAATAAGATCATCACCGTATACCAGGGGCCTTTTATAATCACAGTTTATTTTAACAATCGGGATCATCACATTATGCCTGTATACATCCAGGTATCCAAGGTTGTATTTGAGTCCGAACGATTCGCGTCCATCCTCGAAATATTTAAGGTAATTCCCGTGCCAGACAATTTTCATTGAATCAACCTCACTGAATCTGACAGTGATTTCTTTTCTGTCGGTAAGTATCATTTTAGCTGTTTATTGGAGAGTTTATCCTGCGGTAGAACAAAGCAACTGAGATCATCACGACAAAAAATGCGAGAAGTTTGGCTATCTGAGGAATGACATCAACAATGGTGGCATCCCTTAAAAAAAGGTCAATAAAACCTACATGGGCCCAATTCAGTGGGGACCATGTCGCAATGTTCCTCATAAATTCGGGCATAAGGTAAACCGGAACCCACAATCCTCCCAAAGCCGTTAAAACGACCACCGAAACCACACCGAAAGCCGCAGCCTGCTGATGAGTTTTCGCTATTGTTCCTACTGCGATTGAAAAGCCCAACGCAGCAAGGCTTGAGACGATCATCATGAGCAGTATGCCCATATAATTTGATCCGACTGTGAGAGAAGGAATCCCGGCCAGTGGAAGAATATATTTACCGGCCATCATCATCAGGATGAACTGTATGATGCATACAACGGCGTAAACACTAACCTTGGCCATGAAAATAGTGAAATATGAAACCGGCATGGTATAGATCCTGATCATGCTGCCTTCATCACGTTCCTTGATCATACTGCCGGTCATAGGGATCACGATAAAAAACATTGCGAACAGGGCCCAGGCCGGGACATTATGCTGGGTAGTTGACGGAACCGCTTTCTCGTCCTTTCCGGCCGGAAATATCTCGGTAAAATATACAGCTTCTTTATAATCTGTTTTTGGCGGATGGTATTGGGGGAACATTTTCTTAAGCTCGGTGTTAAAAGAACCGAATATCATAGAAGACTCGATAAACATGCTATACTCTTTCATGGTTGCCATAAAAGCATATTTAAAGGTCCCTTTTATTCCCGGATCGAAATAGATGGAAATATTTATTGAGTCATTCGGCTGAATGTCAAGGAAGGGGTTATCGACGGGCATCATAATGCCCGAAACGATCTGGGTCACCATGACCTGGACTTTATGCCTTATGATCCTGGTGGAACCTTTGGGTATTATCACCGCGACATTGTATGTTCCTTTTGCAATTTTCTGTTTTGCAACTTCCCGGGTAAGGTTTTTCCCGTCAAGGCTGGTATAAATCTTGAAAATATTAGAGCTTTTAAGTCCTTCCTGGATTTTTGCTCCAAGGGTGTCATGATCTTCATCGACCAGAAGAACAGGTATTGAGGGGTCCTTTGACAGGGAACTCCAGCCCTGTTCCTGGACCAAAGCGAGGATCATAACCATGATCATAGGCATAATAAACAACATGACAAGACCGGCCAGGTCCCTGGTCAGGATCAATGATTCCTTTCGGCAGGCGGAAAAAAATTTGAACATTATGCTTTCTTTTCCTAATTAGTCTCTCAGATCCTTACCCGTGAGGTGCAGGAAGATGTTTTCAAGATCCTTGAACTCGGGATGTTCAGCCACAAGTTCCCTTGGATTTCCCATGGAAACGACCGTTCCCCGGTCAATTATAACTACACGTGAACAGAGTTTTTCGGCTTCCTCCATATAATGGGAAGTATAAATAACTGTCATGCCCTTATGATTAAGCTCTTTAAGATAATCCAGGATTACAACCCTTGACTGTACATCAATACCCACAGTAGGCTCATCGAGGAAAATTACTTTGGGCTCATGAAGTAAGCCGGCAATAAGGTTGATCCTGCGTTTTATACCGCCGGAGCAGTTGGCGATTTTTTTGTTGGCATGTTTCTCCAGACCAAAAACGGAAAGGCCTTCAGCGATTTTCTCTTTCAGCTTTGGGCCTCTGATGCCGTACATATTCCCGAAAAAAGTCAGATTCTCCCAGGCTGTCAGGGTAGGGTAGAGGGCAACATCCTGGGGAACAACCCCAATGATGCGCTTTATCTCATTCAGATGGGAATGAATATCCATCCCATCAATCCTGGCGCTACCCCTGGTGGCATGAAAAAGGCCGCACAAAATCGAAATTGTCGTGGTTTTCACGGCGCCGTTCGGACCCAGCAACCCAAAGATCTCACCCTGGAAAATATCCAGTGAAATCCCATTGATCGCAGGCTCTTCGGATCCCTTATAAATTTTAACCAGGTCCCGTATTTCAATAATGACCTTTTCTGACATCAGATCTTGATTTTCTCAATTCTCTTGAAAACCTGTTCTTCCATTCCAGCAATTTCCATCATCATATCGCCAAGTGTCACATAATCCTCAACAGGCTGGGAAGACCGGTTCTTGCAGTTTCTGGCGCCAAGGTAAGTAAATTCTCTCCATTTATTGGCTGTCCGGCCCATCAGGTCGGCAGCTTCGAGCAGCGCCTTATTGTCGAATTTCTGACCGCTTTCTTTAAGAAATGCACCATAAATATACCGGAAGCCCGCACCCCCGGTTCCGAAATCTTCGGCCATCCTGAGGATGCTGCCAAGGTAAAACGCAGCTTTTTGATTACCGTGTTTTTTTGGCCATTTCCTTATATCTTTTGCCATGACGCGCATGCCTTTGATCCCGATGAGCCAGAAAGGCACCTTGGTCATCTCGTAAACGCTCTTCTTTATTCCTTGTTCCACGCCATAACGTATATCCAGCTCTTTCGGAATATGGTTGATCCAATACATTTTGCCTTTGGGAGCGAATGCACCCTTTGCCCAGCGCACCCTCACAAGGTCATCATATGTAAGTGTCTGCGGATGTTCCATTACCGTATCGCTAATATGGTAGAGGTTGCCTTCCCTGCCGTACACCACCATATTATGCATGTTATAATGTTGACGGTATTCGGGCGGGAAAAATGTAAGATTGAAAACACCAACCTGCACACCGGTCGGAATTCCCTTCTCCAGGTTCCTGTCAAGTGCATCCATCGATTCCTTTACGTTATTGAAATTCTTGATAACTGTTGCATCAACACCCAGATATTTCATTGAACGTTTAAACACGGTGTTTGGAAGGTTCCTGAACGACATCATCGGGGCGAACATCAACTTGATAAAGGGGAGATAGCTGAAATAGATGCCGGTCCCGATACCAAAAGCCATGGGTTCCGACATTTGTATTCCATAATAATTGAAGAGGTTGGAAGTGGCACCGCTTTCGCAATGGCCTGCCTGGCGGTGGGTATAATTGATCATCAGGGGTTTACTGTCCATTATTATATTTTTTATCGTTCGAAATTCTTTAGCTGGTCAACGGTAATGTTAAATGCTTCAGCATATTTTGCAAGTGTTTTA
>JAPLDN010000341.1:0-6618 GCA_026391755.1 Bacteroidota bacterium | reverse complement strand
TTTATCGCTGAGCCGTTTGAAAAAAAATGGTTTAAAATGAAGCTTAACCTTCCAGAACGAAACACCTGCCATCATGGATAAGCCCAAAGGATCGGCAAGGATCTTTTCCATATAATACACAATCGGGCTGGCTGTTCCTGCAAGGACCTTTTGACGGGCTTCTTCAGTGCGATCGTTAAATAAGTCCCACGACTGCTGTAAAACCAACCTGTCGGGTTCGCCATGGTAACCCACAGTTTTCCCGAAGTTTCCTTGTTCATCGTAGGAATAGAACAATTCACGGTATTGTCCGTAATCCTTATTCTTGTATACAGGATCTGTATTTTCTGCTGGGGTTTCCATCGGTTCTCTTTTGTTTAATAATATCTGCGAAATTATTAAAAATACTCATCGGTAGGCATTATCTTATTTTTGCCAGTTTGAGAAAGACCTTCTCCTCCATGTCGGCACATTCCATTAGCATGTCGGCCAGCATGTCATAGGACTCCTCGGGCTTAGCTCGCTTCTTGCAATTCCTGGAGCCATAATATGAAAATTTTCTCCAGTGGTTGGCAGCTTCCCCCATCTCAACAGCTAGCTCCCTTATCCAATCCTGCTTCAGTATGGTACCCGCCTCATCGAGGAAAGCTCCATAGATGAACCGGAAACCTGCTCCGGCAGTACCAATCTCTTCTTCCATTCGTAACACCTGGCCGAGATAATATGACGCTTTTTCGTCCCCTAACTTTTGAGGCCACTTTCTCATCTGCCTGGCAAGAAAACGTATACCTTTCGTACCTATCAGGGGAAAAGGTACTTCAACCATATTATTTGCCGTTTTACGCATGCCTTTGATAATGGCAGGCTTTAAGTCTACTGCGGAAGGAACCAGGTAAGGATAATACATGCGGCCCCGGGGTGCAAAAGTACCTTTCGCAAACCTCACACGCATCAGGTCGTCATATGATATTTCAACCTTATTTTCAATCACTGTATCACTGATGAGGTAGATGTTGTCCTTCTTTCCGTAAACTACCATATTATGCATGTTATAATGCATCCTGTACTCGGGAGGAAAAAATGGAAGATGGAACGTCCCGACCTGCAGTCCCACTGGGAAACCCTGAGCCAGGACTTCATCAAGTTTATTCATGGAATCGGCCGGATTCCTGAACCGGTGGATCTTTGTTTTAATCCCAAGGGCTTTTGTTGCCCGGTCAAAGACCATTCCCGGCCAAACCCTGAAAGATGTAAGCGGGGCGTGCTGCATTTTCAGGAATGGAAGATAACTGAAAAACAGGCCGGCTCCAATGCCGAACAGTATCGGTTCACTAATGCTCAGTTTATGGTAGTTCAACAGGTTGGATGTAACACCGCTCTCACAATGTCCCGCCTGGCGGTGCTCAAAATTCAGTTCAATCATATCAGGTTAATGGAGGGTTAAGAAGTTCGTTAACCCCGACATCAAAGACCGAGGCATATTTTGTGAGTGTCGCAGGTTTTAATCTGGAGAAAACACCCGGTTTCAGATGCCTTTTAATCCTCCATCTCATAAAGCCAGTATAATCGGAAAGCATGGGAAGTTCCATCTGGTTCTTTTCCATATAAAAAGCTAAAGGGCTAAGCTTTCCTTCTTTAATTCTGGCAGAAACATCCCTGATCCTGCTTTCGACAACATCCCAGCCCTGCTGTATAATGACCTGGTTTCCCGGGTACTGGTAATCTACCTTGCGGGTATAACCCTTTTCAGGATCAAATGAATAATGAAGCTCTCGGTTATTGCGGTAAATGAGTTCGTCTTGTTCTTCGGTCATAATTACAATTTATCCTGTGCTGACTTGCCGGTGTTTTCAAGGAAGATCCTGAGCTCGCATTCAGCTATAAGTTCTCCATTCAGGTTAATTTTACCTGCAACCACGCTTGCATTCAGTATTTCGTGGGTCACGGTGACCGATGTAATGATCTCGTCTCCAACTGCAGGAAGTTTGCTGATCCTGAGATCCCTGATGGCCCCGATGAACCCGAGTTTCGGTTCGTCGCCGGTATTGGCAGGATTAGCTGAAATCCCGGCAGAGGCACTCTGTGCAATATTTTCAATAAGTCCAGGCTCCCGCAACACGCCATCCGCAAGAAACACATTATCATCCCTTACGAGGAATGAAGTGACCGTGGTTTTATCCTGTATGCCAACGATGCGGTCTACCATCACCATGGGCGGTTTCTGGGGCAGGTTTATTTCTTTAAATGATGCCATAATGATCCTTTACGGTTTCTGCTTCTCAACCTGTTCATTGCCGTAGCCACGTCTTCATCGGCGAAAACCCAGCGGCGCCCCGACTTTTCGGCCCTTTCTCTAAGAGTTTCGTAATTCACTTTTTTTGAAATGTAATAAACAGGCTCAATAATCGGATCGTCTGCCGATAATATCCCTTCAGCAATACTGAGTTCGTGAAGTTTAGTACCCGGGTAGATACGCATCCCCACATAAGGGAAGAAAACAGTGTTATCAATACGTTTTGAATTTTCAAAACTTTCATCCACCGTCTGGTCGGTCTCGCCATATCCGCCGATGATCATAAAATGACAAAAATAGATATTGGCTTCATTGCAATACTCTGAGACCCTTACAACCTCATCCGCGTCAAAGTGCTTGCCATAGGCTTTCAGCGTGGTATCCGACAGTGATTCGGTCCCGAATTCAATATGTGTAAGCCCGGCCTTTGCGAAAAGCTTAAGAAGGTCTTTTGACAGCTTGAAGGGTGAAAAGTATGCTCCCCACTTCAGCTTCATGTTTGACTTGATGATCTTTTCGGCCAGTTCTATGTTGAAATTATTGCTGATATTGAAAACCGAATCAGTAAAAAAGTAATAATCGATGTTGTGATGGTAATACAGATCTCTAAGCGTATGAAGGATCCTGTCGGGATCAAGGGTGCGCACATTATGGCCTTCAATGAGGGGATAGGTACAATAAATGCAATTAAACGGGCAGCCACGCTTTGTCTGGATGTTGATCATCCCGCTTTTCTGCCAGTAAAATTTAACCAGGCCCGGGTCAAACGAGAGTTCTGGCGTTTTGATGAACTGCTGCCTGGAATTATGTTTTAACTCTCCTTCCTTCCTGTAGATAAGACCCTGGATGTCAGGGTCGGCAAGTCCTGAATCAAGACTTTTCAGGAGCATGTGCAGGCTTTCTTCCCCTTCTCCGGTAATACCGAAATCGGGTTGCAAAAGCTCGAATAATTCCCCCGGATAGATCGAGAAAGCCGATCCGCCAACAATAAAAGTTGTACCATTTCCGGCTTCCCTGATTATATCTGCAATGGTCTTGTAACCGCCAATGAAACTTTCCTTGGTGTAAAAGTTAACGTCGTCGATATTTCTTAGCGAAAGACCCGTATAATCAGGCT
Source organism: Bacteroidota bacterium (assembly GCA_026391755.1). Taxonomy (GTDB): domain Bacteria; phylum Bacteroidota; class Bacteroidia; order Bacteroidales; family FEN-979; genus CAIRDP01. The sequence goes on along the minus strand of JAPLDN010000341.1, from coordinate 3,229 downwards.
TGTACGACAGCAGCAGGTCTTTAAGTTCTTCACTTCCCTGAAGATTAAAATCAAAAGATCGTATGTCCAGATCGGGCATATGGTCGCTGAGGTATGAATAAAGATAAGAGATACCCAAAGGATAAACCGGGTAAGGGTTTGCATACTGGTTGGCGGATATAAGAAGAAGTTTCCTGCTCTTTTTTTTGACCGGTTCTTTTTGGCCTTTTAAATTGTCGGCGGATGAGATCACGGTTTCATGGCCGGCATTCCGGGGTGGTTGATGAACATGGTCAGGAATTTTCCAGAAGTCATAATAATTAAACCACTGCAGGGGATAATTATAAACGACAGTTTCAAAAGCATCCACGAACTTTTTGACAGCCCCGCCCAGTATGGCATCCCTTTTCTTCAGATTATTCGAGAATTCGATATAATGAAGCGGGGTGGAGAAAAAATGATAATGGGAATTAGTTTCCTTTACTGCGAAAACATAAGCTACGGGGACGTTAAACCGGGCAGCAAGGTTAACCGGACCCAGGGGGAAGGCTGCAGGGGAACCAAGAAATTCCGTCACTACGGTTTTGTTCCCTTCCATATAGCGGTCGCCATGCATGGCAATGATCTCGCCCCTGGAGAATGCCTCTTTGATTTCCTGGAGATGTGCGTAATCTTCCCTGATTATTATAAAGTTCACATTACGCTTGAGGATGTCGGCCAGGTATCCCTTTATTTTCTGATGTTCGGCATCATACATCAGGATATTGATCTTCTTCTCAAGTCTTACCAGCAATTGTCCTGCAATTTCCCAGTTCCCCACATGGCCGCTTACCAGGAGGCCTCCGTTATTCATTTGCCTGAGATATTCTTCACCTTCAAAATCAAATGTGAATTTATGCTGAAAGCCAGCAAGCAAAGCAAGTTTATCGACCAGGATTTGCCCGAAGACATAGTAATTGCGGTAAATGCTGATCAGTGATTTCAGTCTCCCGTAGTTCATTTTTTCACGAAAGTACCGGTACATTGCGCTGAAGGCTTTGCCGGATGTGAACATGAAATAGGAGACAACGAAAACAAGCAGGAAATAAGCAAAAGAAATTCCAAGGTTCCTGAGCGTCCAGATAAAGATTTTATAGCCAAGGACTCCTCCGCGGGTTTTACCTTCCCAGGACTCCATTTGTGCTAATTTGAATGGACACGTTTGATGATATAGTCGTAAAAATCTTGTAAACTCTTGATATCAGCCATTTCTTCAGCTTTCATCTTGACCCCGAAATTGCGTTCGATGATCACAAATAAGTCAACAAAATCAAGGCTGTCTATCTCAAGATCCTTCTTAAGATCGGCGGCGGGGCTTATCTTTTCCTCTTCAATTTCAATCTCGTCCACCAGCAACTGGTTTATCTTACTGATAATCTCGTCGTTTTGCATTATAAGATCTTCTTACAGACTGCAAAAGTAAAAAAAAAAAATGAGAATTTCAGAATGAGGCTTTCTTTACTACCAGGGAGGAATTTGTACCCCCGAAACCGAATGAATTCGAAAGGAATGCATTGATCTCATGGGGAGTAGTGACTGTTGCCAGGTTGAGGCAAGAGGTAGCTTCATCGGGATTTTCAAAATTTATATTCGGTGCGATGAAATTATTATTCATCATCAGGGTCGAATAAACCACCTCGCTGGCGCCTCCCATCCACATTTCATGGCCGGTCATGGATTTGGTGCTGCTCACCAGCGGCATTTCCTTCCCGAAGATCTGGCAAATAGCCAGGGCTTCATTGCCGTCACCTGCAGGTGTGGAGGTGGCGTGGGCATTGATATAGTCAATGTCTTTTGCAATCATGCCTGCAACCTTCAGGGACATATGCATTGCCCTGGCCGGACCTTCGATGTTTGGCAGGGAAATATGCTCGCCATTTGATGAGAACCCATAGCCTACAAGCTCGGCCAGTATGGTAGCTCCACGCTTTTTCGCTGATTCATAACTTTCAAGTATCACTGTGGCTGCCCCGCCACTGGGTACCAGGCCGTCACGGTCACGGTCGAAAGGCCTTGAAGCTTTGGTTGGTTCCGATTCACGGATCGAAAATGCGTTCAATGCATCAAAACTGGCTGTTGATTCAGGATTGATCTCCTGCGCCCCGCCGCAAATGATCATCTCCTGCAGCCCCTGTTTAATCATTAAAAAGCCAATCCCAATGGCATGTGAGCCGCTGGCACAGGCGCCGCTTACCGTGAAATTTATTCCTTTAAGTTTAAAAATTACAGAAAGGTTCATTGAAACCGTCGAGTTCATCGACTGGAAAATATAGCCTGAACCGATGAGCATGGTGTCTTTTTCTTTCCTGAGTATGTCAACCGATTCAACCACAGGCACGGCAGAACTGTCATTTCCGTAAAGGATGCCTACTTCATGCCCGTCAAGGTATGACTGTTCAATCCCGGCATTTTTCAGGGCTTCCAGCGTCGCTATATAGGCATATTCACCCTGGGCCGGCATTCCTACCCTCAAACGGCGGTCAAGGACCCCTTTGAGAACAGGCCGTTCTACCATCCCGGTGAGGGCAGAGCGAAAGCCCATCTCTTTTCTTTTCGGGTCAAAGATGATACCCGACTTCCCGTGGTACAATGAATCCCTGACATCAGCAATATTCTTACCAATGACCGAGTAGATGCCCATGCCGGTGATTACGACTCTTGTCATCAGATAGTGGGATAGCGTGATAGCAGGATAGCGAAAATGATCATTCCTCTATGTGTAAAGACCTCCGTTGACATTAATAACAGAACCAGTGATATAAGATGCAGCGTCAGAAGCAAGGAAGCTCACGGCTGAAGCAACTTCTTCGGGCCGGCCAAATCGCCCCATCGGGATCATCATTTTGAGCTGGGCTTCATCCAGATCCTTCGTCATATCGGTTCTTATAAACCCCGGGGCAACCGCATTCACGGTCACATTTTTCTTTGCAATTTCCTGGGCCAGGGCCTTGGTTGCTGCAATGACCCCGCCTTTGGCAGCTGAATAATTGGCCTGGCCGGGAAGGCCTTTAATCCCGCTAAGGGAAACTACATTGATGATCCTGCCGGATTTGTTTATCAGCATGTCTTTTAACAGGAACCTGGTGATATATAAGAAACTATTCAGGTTGGTATTCAGCACCTCGTTCCATTCCTCATTCTTCATCCACATCAACAAGGCATCTTTCCTGATGCCGGCATTGTTGACAAGTACCTGGATGTACTTCCCTTC
>JAPLDN010000078.1:1136-4383 GCA_026391755.1 Bacteroidota bacterium | reverse complement strand
AGATATCAGATATCAGATATCAGATATCCGACATCTGTCATTTGACATCCGGCATTATGAAACATAACGAAATATTCGACAAACTCTGGGCAGTTTATACTTCGCAAAACCCTGCCACACTTAAGGTATATGAACTTTTATCCGCCGAAGGCGAAACAATAATAAACGATCATGTGGCCTTCCGTACCTTTGATCATCCGCAGGTAAATATTGATGTAGTATCGAAAGAATTTATTGAATGCGGATATGAATATATCGGGGACTATCATTTTACCGAAAAGAAGCTTTACGCAAAGCATTTCGAGCATAAATCAGATTCACTGGCCCCCAGGGTTTTCATAAGCCAGCTGCTGACTTCTCAGTTCAGCCCTTTCCTGAGGCAAACAGTAAACGAATGGATAAAGGCAATTCCGGCCGATAAGCTGGCATCTCCCGACCTGATTTGTTCGGGCAATCTTTCGGGGATGCCCTCACTTGAAATATATGAAAAACTCAGGAAGGAATCGGAGTATGCCGCATGGCTTTATGTGAACGGATTTTGCGCCAATCATTTTACAGTGAGTGTAAATTACCTCAGGAAATACGACAGCCTTGCAAAAATCAATGCTTTTTTAAAGGAGAACGGGTTCCTTATGAATGATGCCGGAGGGGAAATTCAGGGCAGCCCTGCAGAGTTGCTGGAACAATCAAGTATCAGGGCGGGAATGGTTGCTGTTAAATTTACAGAAGGCACTTTCGAAGTTCCAGCATGCTATTACGAATTTGCCAAACGTTATCCCTGCACTGACGGGAAATTGTACAGCGGGTTTATCGCCAAATCAGCAGATAAGATATTCCAGTCGACCGATTTTTACAAAAAGTAAATAGTATCATCATGACAGCTGATCTTAAAGTGTTTTTATTCCTGTCCTTAATTCTTCCAGTTCTCTCCTGTTCTCCGGGAAGCGCAAAAAAAGGAGGTGAAATCCTCCTCCCCCGGGCCGGGAAGGTGCATGAGCATATCAGTTGTAATGCCAATACCCTCTTAACCTCTGCACTATACCTGCCATCGGCCTGCAGCAATCATTTTAACGCCACAACAGTCCGGAGAAGGTTTCCCGTCATCCTGGCTTTTGATCCCATGGGCGATGGCAGCCTCCCGGTAAAACGTTTTAGCAGCCTAGCTGAGAAATACGGTTTCATCCTTATCGGATCGAATGATTCAAAGAACATGCAAACACCCGAAGAAAGCGAGGCAGTTGTGCAGGCGATGTTTGAAGAAATCGAAAATCGCCTGCCGATAGACACTTTGGCAATTTACCTGATGGGATTTTCGGGCGGATCGAGAGTTTCAACCGCCAATGCGATGTACAGGCCAGTCGTCAAAGGGGTCATTGGCTGCGGTGCAGGTTTTCCCTCAGTGGTTCAGCCCCCGAAATACAAGTTCGATTATTTCGGCATTGTAGGCCTGGGGGATTTCAATCTTACCGAGATGGTTGCACTTGACAAGACCCTGAACCAGATGCAGTTCAGTCACTTTATCCTTGAATTCGACGGGATCCACGCATGGCCGAGGCAAGCAGAGATCGAAAAGGCCTGGAACTGGCATATATTCAATGCCATGAAGGAAGGAAGGATTAAAAAGAGCGACAGCCTGATCAGTTCATTTTCATCATCCATGACTGCGGATTACGATTCCCTTGTAAAACTTGGCCGTTTACTGTATGCAAGGCAGAACCTGGCTTACAGGATCAGCTGCCTGGATGGTTTATCAGACACTGGTCCGCTTAAGTCACGTCTTGCTTCACTTGAAGCATCGGCTGAATACAAAGGGGCCATGAAAAAGTTCAACGAGGTTCTTGAAAAGGAACAGAAGGAGCAGCAGATGCTTATGGAGGCTTTATACAGCAAAGACCTGAAGTGGTGGAAAGCCAGGATTGAAAAGTACCGTGATAATAAGAACGCCAGGCTGAGCCCGGAAGACACGCTCATGAATCACCGTTTGCTGGCATTCCTGGGCCTTTTCTGCTATTCCAACGCCAATGCCCTGATGAAGCAGAATAATTTAGAACAAACACAGCTGGTTATCGGGGTTTACTCCATTGTTGAACCTGAAAATCCTGAACCATGGTATATGATGGCGGTTATTTCGGGCAGGAACAACGATACTATCAAAACCCTTGATTACCTGAGAAAAGCATGTGACAATGGCTTTAAAAACAAATCAAGGGCGCAGTCACAGCCTGAATTTGAGATCATTCGCAACAGCACTGTATATTTTGACCTTTTAAATAAAATGAAATGAGTTCCAAACAGGAGGTTCTGAAAAAACTGGATACTCTCAGTCAGGAACTCGAAGGTGACCTGTTTACCGATACCGGATGGAATCTTATGTACGCCACCGACGCGTCGGCATACCGTGAGATCCCGGCCGGGGTTGCAAGACCAAAAAACAAGGAAGACATAAAAAAACTCATCCTTTTTGCATCCCGCAACAGCATCCCCCTGATCCCCCGCACTGCGGGCACATCACTCGCGGGACAGGTCGTAGGTTCAGGCCTTGTAGTTGACGTGAGCAAATATATGACCTCCATCCTTGAGATCAATGCCGGTGAGCACTGGATAAGGGTTGAGCCGGGGGTTATCCTTGATGAGCTTAACAAGGTTGTTGAAAAGCAGGGCTTGTTCTTCGGACCTGAAACTTCAACGTCCAGTCGTTGTATGATGGGAGGTATGGTTGGAAATAATTCCTGCGGCGCACATTCAATATTGTACGGAAGCACCCGTGATCACGTGCTCTCTATCAAGGGATTCCTCAGTGACGGTTCAGAGGTGGAATTCACTGACCTCAGCCTGCGTGAATTTCATGAGAAATGCGAGGGAGGAACACTCGAAAACAAGGTTTACAGGCAAATGCGCGACGTACTCTCCGATCCTTCAAACCAGGAAGAGATAAGGCGCGAATATCCTGACCCGGCAATTCACAGGCGTAATACCGGTTATGCAATCGATCTGTTGCTGGAGACGGAACCGTTCCTTAATTCTGGTGAAACCGGGGTCCAGGAACCTCTCATGGCTCATGGCTCATGGCTCATGGCTAATGATGATCGGATTTCACCGTTTAACTTCTGCAAACTCATTTCCGGCTCCGAAGGAACCCTCATGTTCATGACAGAGATAAAATTGAACCTGGTCCCCTTGCCCCCTAAACAGAAAGCTCTCGTTTGTGTTCATTGCAATACTATTACCGAAGCCCTGAAAGCCAATC
>JAPLDN010000078.1:0-1108 GCA_026391755.1 Bacteroidota bacterium | reverse complement strand
CTGAAAGCCAATCTCGTTGCCCTCAAATATTCACCTGGTTCGGTTGAACTGATGGACAAGGCCATCATGGATTGCACCAGGGACAATATAACCCAACGTAAGAACAGGTTCTTCATTGAAGGGGACCCGGGGGCCATACTCATCGTTGAGTTTGCCAGGGAGGACAAGGAGGAGATAAGCGATATCTGCAAACGGATGGAGGCCGAGATGCGGGATGCGGGATTGGGTTATCATTTTCCTGTAGTATATCCGCCTGAACTAAAAAGAGTATGGGATCTCAGGAAAGCCGGTTTAGGAGTGCTTTCCAATTATCCCGGGGACCGTAAACCGGTACCTGTCACCGAGGACACGGCAGTGAGTCCCTCGGCCCTGCCCGACTATATCAGGGATTTTGATGCGATGCTTGCAACGCTTGGGCTCAACTGCGTTTATTATGCCCACATAGGATCTGGGGAGCTTCACCTCAGGCCCGTATTGAATCTCAAAGACCCTGCCGACGTTGAACTTTTTCATACCGTCGCCCTCGAAACGGCAAAGATCGTTAAGAGATACCGTGGTTCTCTCAGCGGAGAGCATGGTGACGGAAGGCTGAGGGGTGAGTTTATCCCGCTCATGATCGGTGACCGTAATTATGCCTTGCTTGAGGAAATCAAGAAATGCTGGGACCCTGGCAAAATTTTCAACCCCTACAAGATCGTTGATACCCCAAGGATGAATTCAAGTCTCAGGTATGAGCCGGGCGCAGCCGCAAAAGAATTTGAAACGTATTTCGACTTTTCTTCCAGCCATGGCATCCTGAGGGCCGCTGAGCAATGCAATGGCTCGGCCGACTGCAGGAACAATGTGGTCACCGGGAAATGGATGTGCCCGTCATACATGGCCCTTAGCGATGAGAATGCAACTACCAGGGCCAGGGCCAATATCCTGCGCGAATTCCTCACCAACTCAACTAAATCAAACCCCTTTGACCATGCTGAGATTTACAGGGTAATGGACCTTTGCCTGAGCTGTAAAGCATGTAAAAGCGAATGCCCTTCAAATGTTGATGTGGCAAAGCTTAAAGCCGAATTCCTTCAGCATTACTACGATGCCAATGGCATTCCCCTGC
>JAPLDN010000111.1 GCA_026391755.1 Bacteroidota bacterium | reverse complement strand
AGATACCAGTGTTTTCAATTTTGACATTTATCTGAAGAGGGTTAATGACAGCATTGCCGGACCCGGAAGAATCTCAGGGAGAGTGCAGCGCCAGGTCCAGACTTCGGGAATGTTCACATTATTCCGCAGCGAAGTGCTGTTGCTTGATTCCCTTAAAAATATTATTAATTACACCCTGAGCGATGCTTCGGGGAATTTCAGTTTCCCCGGTATCCCTTTTGGGAATTACCTGCTTTTTGTTGAGTACACTGGGAAATTCTCAAAGTTCAGCCAGGTAAAGATCAGTGAGCAAAATCCTGTTGTTGACACCCTGGTCCTGGGTATTTATGATCATACTATTACAGGTATCAGTGAAGTCACATCATCTGCTTATGTTGTCGCCGGATCTCCATTTCCCAATCCTTCATCAACTGCAGTAAGCACTCCGCTTACAGTAACCAGACCTGTGGACCTGGTCACAACGGTTTATTCAATCCAATCAGTTCCCATGCTTCATTCCCACTCACATTTCAACCCGGGTTCCTATCATCCTGTGACAGACCTTTCTTCATTATCTCCGGGTATTTATATCCTGGTTATCAGGACCTCTGAAGGCGACAGGATCTGTAACGAAAAGATAATAAAATATTGAATTCCGGCACCCGTTGTTTTACCTTGCAAACTACCACCACGAGGTAGAAACTGTTTCAGGGGGACAGCTTCTTTTTTATGCTACAAGCAGATTTTTTCTATCTTCGTCTTGCCAATTATTATATTCAACATCTATTTATGAAGGTCCCGGCCGAGGTATTAGACCAATGTTTACTGAACGATCCGCGAGGCCAGGAAGCCCTTTATAAAGCATATTCTTCACCTATGTTTGGAATATGCCTGCGTTATTCCCGCAACAGGATGGAGGCTGAGGATATTCTTCAGGAAGGTTTCATTAAAGTGTTTAAGAATCTTTCACAACTTCATTCAAAGGAATCTATTGACTGGTGGATTCGGAGAATTATGGTCAACACAGCTTTAAATTATTATAGAAGCCAACTTAAGTTCCAGAATGAGGTCAGCCTGAATTTTGAATCTTCCGATGCAACTTTTCAGGAAGATGCCTTGTCCAAACTTTCATATGACGAACTGCTGAGGATACTCCAGGGTCTTCCTGCAGGATACAGAACCGTTTTTAACCTGTTTATTATTGACGGATATAATCACAAGGAAATCAGCGAACTGCTCGGCATCTCAGAGAACACATCCAAATCACAACTATGGAGGGCCAAAGCTTCTTTGAAAAAAATATTAACCAGGATATTATAAGAGCATGCAGGAAAAGGATACTATAGAAGAATACTACAGGAAAGCGTTTTCAGAATTCGAGCCGCCCCCGCCGGAACAGGCCTGGGAAAAGATAAAGGCCGGGATACATCCCCTGGAAACGAAAAAAGGAAGCATGGAAGGCTTTAAAAAAGGTATTGCAGGCTTTTACCATTCCCGTAATCTGTATCCTTTGCTTGCCGCTGCTGCTATGGTGCTGCTTCTTGTTATGATCTTTGTCTCCTATTCCAACAAGCACAGCATCAGGGGTCATGCCTATGCCGGTGAAGCCCGCATTTGCATGGGGACTGCATACCTGTTTAAAGTATACGATAAGGCAAAGCCATTGGACACGTTGAAATTAGTTCAGTCTGTGTCGGTTGACAATAACGGTTTTTATCAGTTCAGCGGGATAGACAACGGCAATTATCTGATCCGTATTAATCCATTGCCGGGCTCTGAAATTACGAGGAATTTTATGCCTTCCTATTATGACCAGGATTCAGCTTTCAGGGAAGCCATAGTAATTAAAATTCAGAACGAGGATCCCACTGTTGATATTCATCTGATCCCCAGATAGACTTTGACCATGTCAACTGCCCTGGTCCGAGGCATACCATTCGGCGTAGGATGAAGAGGTCTCGCGCAATACCAGATGGTGAAGATTAACTCCTTCAGGGAGAAGTGCCTTAAGCCTGCCTGCTATATCAAGAAGGATATTTTCGCTGGTAGGCTGATAATCGACATATACAACATTTGTAAAAGGTTCTCCTGCAGGTACTGTGCCCTCGTCTTTCAGCGATGTATGTAAAATGAGTGCATGGTCAAAAACGTCTATGATATTTGATTTGATCATGCATTTCAGGTCGCCAAAATCCATGACCATCCCGTATTTTGGAGAGCTTTTATCGCTGATTGGTGATCCGGTGACCGTAACGGCCAACTCATATGAATGTCCATGGACATTCCTGCATGGGCCATCGTAACCTTTCAGGGCGTGAGCGGCCTCAAACCTGAACTCTTTTGTGATTCTGATTGTTGACATTAGTATACTATTTTAATTCACGATCAGATGATTGACAGATGTTCCAGGACAATTTTCGTGCCTATCGCTATCAGTACAAGTCCCCCGATGATCTCTGCCCAGCGCGGTGAAATATGGATCGACCGCTTACCGACAAATGCCCCGGCAAGTGAACTCAGAAAGGTAACCAGACCGATTGTAAAAACTGCAAGTACCATGTTAACTTTAATGAAACCGAAGCTGACTCCGGTTACCAGGGCATCAATGCTTGTTGCAAATGAAAGGGTTAACAGCGTTTTCCATTCACGGATATCGACGGTTCTTTTTTCATCTTCCCCCCTGAACGACTCATAAATCATTCTCAGGCCGATTAAAGTAAGCAGCCCAAAAGCAATCCAATGGTCAACTTTCGCAAGGAATACATTTGCTGCTGAACCAATGATCCAGCCGAGCAGGGGCATCACAGCCTGAAAGAGGGCGAAGAAAAAAGAAAACCTAAGAATGTCGTTTCGCTGAAGTTTTTTTTGTGCTCCAAAGCTTAAAGAAACTGCGAAGCAATCCATTGAAAGTCCGACTGCGATCAGAAAAAGCTCAAGAAAATTCATAAGGCGGGGTTAATCAGGGTAACGATCTTTTCCAGCCATTCCGCATCGACAGAATCAAAGGAGTTCAGTGCCTTGCTATCGACATCCAGGACTCCGTATATTCTCCCGTTTTTATATTTAAGGGGGACGACAATTTCCGATTTTGAAGCAGAGTCGCAGGCGATATGGTCCGGGAATTTATGGACATCGGGTACAAGCACTGTCTTTTTCCCATCTACCCCTGCCCAGCATACTCCTGTATGCTTCTTAAGGACCTGGCAGGCAAGGGGTCCCTGGTAAGTCCTTACAATTAACTCGCCTTTGAGCAGCATATAAAACCCCGTCCAATAAAAATATTCCATTTTATTATGAAGCACGGCTGTAATAGTGGCCATTCTCGCATCCGGGTCAGGGGTTTTTGACAGAAGTTCCTGCAGTTGAGTGAAAAGCCTGCCGTACCTTGCGTTCTTGCGGGCAGTTTCCATACCCTCAGATCTTCTCGAGTTCAACTGTGAAATGCCTCATTATGGGTGCTTCCCGAACAATCCTGAACCCGCTCTTGATGGTGTTTCTCCTGTCCCAGATGTTTTTCAGTCCGGCAGCAACAAGGTCCATATGGTTATTAGTATATACCCTGCGTGGGATTGCAAGCCGCATCAGTTCAAGCTCGGGGTACCTGTTTTCCCGGCTCACCGGGTCCCTGTCGGCAAGCAGAGCACCTATTTCAACTCCCCTTACCCCTGCTTCGATAAACAGGTTGACAGCAAGTGTCTGGGCTACAAATTCTTCTTTCCTGATATGAGGCAGGAAGCGTTTGGCATCAACGAATATAGCGTGACCCCCGATTGGCTGCTGTATGGGGATCCCATACCCCAGCAAGATATTCCCCAGGTATTCAACCTGGCGTATCCTGGTTTCAAGGTAATCGAATTCGGTACCTTCATACAAACCCCGGGCAATAGCATTCAGGTCGCGTCCGGCGAGTCCCCCGTATGTAAGGTAACCTTCATAAATGACCTCGAATACACTTGAACTTTTATAAAGCTCCTTATCACGCATGGCAATGAAACCTCCGATGTTCACAATAGCATCCTTTTTGGCGCTCATTGTAATGGCATCGGCATAGGAAAACATTTCCCTTACAATTTCCCTGATAGTTTTATCCTGATAACCTTCTTCCCTGAGTTTTATGAAATAGGCGTTTTCGGCAAACCTTGCCGAATCCATGATGACCTTCTTGCCGTATTTATCGGCAATCTGCCTGACCGCTTTCATATTCTCAATCGAAACCGGCTGGCCTCCCGAAGAGTTGCAGGTGACGGTGATGATGATAAAAGGAACCTCATCCGCATTCTCTTTAAGTACCTTTTCAAGTTTGTCCGGATCTACATTCCCTTTGAAAGGATGAATGAGTGTGGTATCAAAAGCTTCATCTATCGTACAATCCACAGCCTTTGCCTTGCGGGATTCAATATGACCCTTGGTCGTATCGAAATGAGAATTCCCGGGTACTATATTTCCTGCTTTCACAAGAACCGAAAATAAAACGTTCTCCGCTGCCCTGCCCTGGTGAGTAGGCAGAACATATTCAAAACCGGTGATTTCGG
>JAPLDN010000388.1 GCA_026391755.1 Bacteroidota bacterium | reverse complement strand
CGGGATTCAACTCTCCTAGAAATCCTGAGGCGGAATGGGTGCGAACAAATTTCTGGCAACGTATATTGCCCGGCCTCAGCCCAAAAGCCGATATCTGGCACAGCCTCCACCAGTTTCCATCCCATCTCCCTCATCCGCAGTCAAAATTCATACTTACCGTTCACGACCTGAACTTCCTTACTGAAAAAACACAGGCCAAAGCAATAGGATACCTCAGGAGGCTTCAGAAAAATGTGGACAGGGCCGCAGCTGTCACGGTGATCTCCGATTATACAGGCCAGGTGCTCAAAGAACATATTGATACCGGCAGTAAAAAGCTGGTGACCATTCACGACGGGGTAAGGCTTGAAACCAGGCCCAATGCTATAATGCCCCGCTGGCTGTCAGATAAGCCATTTTTCTTTTCCCTGTCGGTCTTTAAAGACAAAAAGAACCTGCATACCCTGATCCCGCTGATGGAACATTTCCCCGATCATCTCCTGGTCCTGGGGGGTAACAACCAGACCTCTTATGGGGATAAAATACGTGAAATGATAAGGGATTCGTCTGTTTCGGAGAACATCATCCTGCCGGGGGTTCTCGACGAGGATGAAAAATACTGGCTCTACAAACACTGCAGGGCTTTTCTCTTCCCCTCCCTTGCCGAAGGCTTCGGCCTCCCGGTGATCGAAGCCATGCTGGCAGGGAAACAGGTCTTTCTGAGCAGGATGGCCAGCCTGCCCGAAACCGGAGGGGTGCTGGCTTTTTACTGGGATAACTTCGATGCCAGGGAAATGGCTGCCGTTCTGCGTAACGGACTTGAGCTTAGGGAAAAAGAACCCGGGGCATGCTCAGATGAGATACATGAGTACGCTTTAAGATATAATTGGGAAAACTGTATCATGAAATTTCTTGAATTATACCAAACAATACTGTCATAAGTAAATTTTTTTTATGAACTTCGTGCTTTATTCAAAAGTATGCCTGTCCCGAAAAACCTGACAGCCCTTTTTGAATCCAGCATCCGCAACAACTGGGATAACAGGGCATTATCCGATTACGGCGGATCAGTTTACACCTATAAGGAAGTAGGCTCACGAATACTGGGCATTCACGATATATTCAGGAAGAACGGGATTAAAAAAGGGGATAAGATCGTCCTGCTGGGAAAAAATTCTGCCAACTGGGGAATTATTTATATCGCAACTGTCACCTTCGGGGCTGTAACTGTTCCCCTGCTTCCCGATTTCAAACCGGCCGATGTTCATTATATCACCACTCATTCCGATGCCTGCATGATGTTCGTGGAGGAATTCATTTTTAAATATCTGAACGTAAAAGAGATGCCTTTGATCAGGACGGTTTACAGGATACAGACGAATGAATTGCTCTATGAGAAGAAGACTGAAAATCTGATATCAGATATCGGTCATCCGACATCAGATCTCACTCCCGAAATGATCAGATTTGAAGAATTCTCGCCTGATGATATCGCCGTGATCAGCTACACTTCCGGAACCACGGGCTTTTCCAAAGGAGTAGTCCTCCAGCATAAAAGCCTCTTCGGGAATATCCTTTATGCACAGAGGAATATGCCCCTCAATCCCAAGGACAAGATCCTTTCGTTTCTGCCATTGGCCCATACCTATGGCTGCGCTTTTGAATTCCTGTTCCCCTTCACAATCGGATGCGATATTACTTTGCTTACCAAGACCCCTTCTCCCAGCATTATCATGCAGGCCTTCCAGGAAATAAAGCCGGCCCTCATCCTGAGCGTTCCCCTGGTCATCGAGAAGATCTACAAGACCCAGATCCTGCCCCTGTTCCGCAAGCAGGCTATCAGGATCCTGCTCGGCGTACCCGGTATTAATATACTGTTGCACAATAAAATAAGGAAAAAACTTTACGATGTTTTCGGCGGGAATTTCAAAGAACTCGTTATCGGGGGAGCCGCTTTCAACATTGAAGCTGAAAGGTTTTTCAGGAAAATAAAATTCCCTTTCACAGTCGGTTACGGCATGACCGAATGCGGACCGCTGATCTCCTATGCATCCTGGCAAACAACCCAGCTGGGAGCTTCCGGGAGGGTGGTTGACGAGCTGGAGCTGAAAATCGATTCCCGCGACCCTCTCCGGACCACCGGGGAAATCATGGTGAGAGGCTCCCATGTGATGCTGGGGTATTATAAAAATGAAGAAGCCACAAAACAGGTAATTGATGAAGGCGGATGGCTTCATACCGGCGACCTGGGCGTGACCGACAAACAAGGGAATATATACATCAGGGGCCGGAGCAAGAGTATGATACTGGGTCCGTCAGGGAAAAACATCTATCCCGAGGAAATTGAATCTCACCTGAACAACCGTTTCATGGTGATGGAATCCCTGGTGCTCGAGCGGGACGAGCAGCTCGTTGCCCTGATATATCCCGATTATGATGCCGTTGAAAAAGCAGGGCATACAAGGGAAGAACTTGACAAGATCTTTAAAGGCTATATTCACGATCTCAACCATCGTGTGCCAAAATACATGATGGTCTCGGGATTCGAGATCCACCCTGCAGAATTCGAAAAGACACCCAAACGGAGCATTAAACGTTTTCTTTACAAATAATGAAAAAACTTCTTTCTTTCCTTCTGACGGCCTTTTTCCTTACGGCCAGTAATCCTGTATTTTCCCAGCAAAGCGGGGCCCCCGCAATCGAGGTCCTCATCCTCCACCTGAACGACATGCATGCGAAGACCGAGGGTTTTGCCAGGATTAAATATCTTGCCGACAGCCTGAGGCGCAATCATCCTCATGTCTTCATCGTGGCTGCCGGTGACAATTTCACCGGTAACCCTTATGTTGACATGGTGAGCGACAAAGGCTTCCCCATGATAGCCTTGATGAACCAGGCCGGCTTTAACCTGAGCTGTTTCGGCAACCATGAATTTGACCTGGGCCAGGCATTTCTCGAAAAAAGGCTTGAACAGGCAAAGTTCCAGTTCATCTGCGCAAACATGAATACCGGCTCTTCAGGTTTGAAACAACCCAAGCCTTATTTTTTTCTAAAAGCAGGAACCCTCCAGATCCCGGTACTGGGACTGATAGAAATAAACGATAAGGGCATCCCCGACACCCATCCATCCAAGGTAACAGGGATTACATTCAGCGATCCCCTGAAGACAACAGGGGAATATGTTGAACTGAAGAAGAAATATGGCTGCCTTATTGCACTTTCCCATCTCGGCATTGAAACCGATGAAAAACTGGCCAGGGAATTTCCCCAGTTTGATGTGATCATTGGAGGGCATTCGCATACAATCCTGAAGAAACCCGTCATTGAAAACGGGGTCATGATAGTTCAGGCCGGCTCCTACCAGAGATTTATCGGCAAGCTTACCCTTATTTTTCAGGGAGGCCGTATTATTGAGAAGTCCGACACTCTGATCGCGCTGGAATCCCTCAACGGGACAGACCCCGGTATGCAGGCCCTGGTCAGATCCTTTGAAAACAACCCGGAATTTGAGAAAGTGGCCGGGATTGCAAACAACAACATCTCAGGCAAGCAAAGCCTTGGCGCATTAATGACCGATGCGGTGGCCTGGGCCGCCAAAGCCGATTTTGCTTTTCAGAACAAAGGTGGGATAAGGATCCAAAGCCTTCCCGAAGGGGAGATAAGGGTTAAAGACATTTACCGGCTCGATCCTTTTGGAAACCAGGTCGTTATCTATAAGATGAAAGGCTCTGAGATCGGCAGCATGATCATGAATTCTTATAAAAAGGAAAGGGACATCGACTTAGTCCCATCGGGATTGACATACACTATTAAAAAAGGAAAGAACCGTGAGGCGGCAGAGGTTAAAATGCTGGACCGTTCAGGGAAAGCCATTGATAAGGATAAATCCTATTCTGTTGCCCTGAACAGTTATATATCAGCAGCTTACACCTTTGATCACCCGGACACGGGCACGACCCTGGACCTTACAACCGAAGACTGCCTTATATTGTACCTTGGATACAAGCATAAGGTTGATTATAAGGATGTTGAGCGGGCGAAACTGAAGATTCCCAAAGAAAAAAATTGATTTTTTCGTATGGATTCCAGGTTCACGAGATTAATCAGGACCAGGAATTCAATTGCCCGAGATTTTCCCCCTTTCATCCGCTTATTTCCCCCTTTCGTCGAAAATAACTATACGCCTGTTTCGCTCCAATGTATCTTTGTTTCAAATTAAAATTTTATGGAAGCTTTACATTCGTTTCTTGCAGCCTTCGACATCTTCGGTATCATTTTCCAGTATATCCTGAACAGCTTTACCCGTTTCGGTGAAATTTTCGAACGTTCATTCAGCTTTATAACCATCCCCATTGGCAGGCTTATCAGCTCCCATCCTTCGTTTTATTACAGCCTTATGATGGCAGGCACCATCTTCGGAGCATATTACATCTTAAGTTCGGTTGTAGAATCCAGGGCACGTACCCGTAAGATCAGAAAGTAACCGGCTTCCCCCACATCATGAAGATCAGCTGGGGTATCACGGTGTTCTGAATAAAAATTCCCCTCACCGGATCAGTCTCCCCCGCCATTAAAGTATACATTTCCGCACCTTTTCCTTTGGCCCACAACCCAACCAGCGCATTGGTGTGATCCTTGCTGTTGAATTTTAAACCAGGCAGTTTATTTTTACCATTATCGGCAACCGGGGTATAGGTATTTCCTCCCCAGAGGTCGCCGCATTCATGGTCGGCCGTGATGATCAGGAGAGTTTCATTCCAGCTTGAGTTCTTATTGACCCAGGCAACAACTGTATCAATGGCATCGCTGAAACTTTTCATTTCCTCCAGCATGCGTCCTTTCTGGTTGTCGTGGTTGGCCCAGTCGACAGCTCCTCCTTCAATCATCACAAAAAATCCCTTGGGGTTGTTGTCAAGCACATTCAGCCCCCCCCTGACCATTTCGGCTAATGTGGGAAGTCCGGCGATAAATGGCGTCGTATAGGGAGGAGAATTTTTTGTTTCATTTTTACCAAAATCCCTGGCCTGCTGAAGGGTTGAATACACCTCGGGAACTCCCAGCACCCTTTTTGGTGTCTTGCCGTACATGAGTTTCCTGAAATCTTTCTCGGATGTGATCAGGGTCCAGGGGTCAGGGATCTTATCACCCGAAACATCTTGCACTTTGTAAATTTTATCCTTCATGATAAAGGATGTCTGTATCCCGCTCCCCGACTTAAGTGAAAGCCAGAGGTTGCTGTCGCATAAATATTTCGGGTTTTCCCATTTCCGGTCAAGCTTCCTCCCGTTATTATCGAATTCGGGGTTCCCTGTGCCCATGACCAGGTCGCAGCGGCTGTTGAACAGCATATAGGCAGCCAGTTCCGAATAATGCTGCCTCGTTTTGTTATGAGCCACAAATCCGGCAGGCGTAGCATGGCTGACAGGGACAGAAGTGATGACCCCGGCCGATTTGCCAAGGCTTTTTGCCAGTTCGCAAAGGTTCTTTAATGTATCGTATGTAACCGACAGCCCGATCACATTATTATAAGTCTTCCGGCCCGTTGCGAGTGCTGTTGCCGCTGCCGCCGATTCGGTAAAATTCTTTCGCAGGTAGAGCGAATCCTTCCAGGCCATGGCCGGATTATAACCCTCAGCCCAGTTCAGCTTTGTGGTATCCTTATCATCGTAGGCCCCTGACTTGGCCGGGTAAGTGGCTACAGCCAGCCTGACAGGGAAGGATTCGAACTGCATGGGCCCGAAATAGTATTCTGCTGCTTTCACGCAGTTAAATCCCATGCCGTCGCCAATCATGATGATCACGTTTTTGGGATTTGGGAAAGAAGAAAGGGAAGCCTGCTTTTGAGCAAAGGAGACTGAGAGAATAATTGTGCTGAATAACAAAATTGTTATCCCTTTAATATTGGTCGATTTTATTTTCATGTATTTTTTTTCAGAAAGGACAAAAGTACCGAAACTTAGGTGTTAATTAGAAAATCATAGATCAATTTGTAAACTTTCCCTGAACTTTTTGTAATTTGGTAAAGTGAATG
>JAPLDN010000391.1 GCA_026391755.1 Bacteroidota bacterium | reverse complement strand
AAGCTCCACTTTGACCCTGTCTTTCTTGGTCAGGGTGTAATAGCCGGGACTTGCTTTCTCCGTATCCTTGAAATAAAGGAATCTCAGGTTTTCAGGCTGTGTTTGAACGTATGGTAAAAGCAAAATATCTCCCATTTCACTGATGCCTGTCCCGCTGAACCTGGTCTGGGAAAATCCTGCAAGAAGTGTGTCACGGTATTGATAACCACTGGTGTGATTCCAGTCTTCGGCCTGGTTATCGGGGCCGGGCTGAACTAACCCAAAAGGCCTGGAAGGTCCCGGAAAAGTATGTCCTGTCCCATCAGTCCCTATAAATACATTGACGAACCTTGAATTGTCATGTGCATTAAGATGGATCAAGGGTCCGGCAAGGATTAGTATCAGAATAAAAATCCTTTTTATCATAGGTATTGAATAAAACTGTACTGTCATTAAAAATTGAGTGAATCCAAAATTATATCATTAAAATCCAGTCCAAGTTAATACTTTTAACGCAATCCAGATATTTACAAAAGTAACATGAACAGTCGAATATAATCCACCCAGATTGGACAAAACGGATCATCTGACCCCCTTCCACTGGCTTTGATTTACTATCTTTGAATGTTAAATTAAAACAAACATCCTATGAAAATAAAACATGGTTTTATCCTGGCAATTATGATGTCATTCATATGCCTTGGTGCTGTCGCCCAATTATCTAAAATAATTGTATTTGCCCCAAAAGGTGAAAAATTCACCTTGTTTATTGGCGGCAGTAATCAGAATAGCCGTCCTGAATCCAGAGTGGAGGCAGACGTCCCGTCTGGTCCGACTTTTAAGATCCTGGTAACATTCAGTGATCCATCAATTAAAGAAATAAGTAAGCTTGTGTTCAACAAAATAAATACAACTTTTTATTACAAGGTTGATAAAAACCCTAAGGGAGTCTATGTCCTTGAATCCACTTCGTCTGAATGGTCTGATGTGAAAACAACAAAATCGGAAATACCGCAGCCTGAAGCTGTCAATCAGAAAACTGCAGCCTCAAAAGAAAACGTTAAAACTGAAAAGAGCACTGATGGGAAAGGTTGTTCTGACCCCATGGAGGAATCAGCTTTTCTCGCGTCTCTCATATCGGTTTCAACGCCTCCTTTTGATCCCCCAAAACTTTCTGCAGCGAAGAAACTTGCCTCCCAACATTGTCTGACAACAACACAAGTGAAAGAGGTAATTTATATCTTCGAAAGCGAATCGACCCGGCTTACTTTTGCAAAATTTGCTTACGATCATACCTGGGATATTAAAAATTACAGCGATGTCGCCGATGCCCTTCATTCCTCTAAATCGAAAAAGGACCTGGAAGATTATATTAATTCCAAAAAATAGTCAGCAGACTGGATAAACCGGATAGATTGTCCAATTCCCCGGATGTTCGCTCAGGAATTTTAACTACTTTCACCGCAGATTCTTGCAGCATTTGATTTTAACAATTTTTAAACCATCCTAAAGGTAATCTGCATAATGAGAAGTACATTATTATTGATACTCTTTTGTATTCTGTCAGGCAGTTATTCAGTCGCACAAAACGGCCCGGAGATAGTTAAACCTGTATATTTCGACGTGTCTCCTCCATTAAGGGACCTGGTTAAGACCGTTCCCGAAAAAGCTGACAATTCCTGGAAAGTCATACTGAACCATTTTAATGCGAAAAAGAAACACGGAGAGCAGTTTCCTTCTGACTGGAAAGACCCGCTGGTCAGGAATGACATTAAATTCAGAGCCACATCTCAGGATACTATTGTGGCAAATTTTGACGGCAATAGCAACGGACAGGGGTATGATCCACCGGATGTAACCGGACAAGTCGGGCCGGATCATTATTTCGCCCTGGTAAACTGCCATTTTTCAATTTATGACAAAGCCGGGACAAAACTTTTAGGACCTGTCGGCAACTCTGTTATCTGGAACGGGATGCCTAATAACATGAACGGAGGCGATGGTATTGTAATGTATGATGCAGATGCTGACCGCTGGTTTTTTTCACAGTTATCATATCCCTCGGGTTATAATTATGTTATGATTGCCGTCTCAATGACGAATGATCCTACAGGCAGCTGGTATCGCTGGGAATATATTTTTAACGGGTTACCCGATTATCCTAAATTCGGGATCTGGCCCGATGGGTATTATATGTCGGTTAACCGGTTCCCAAACGGTTATGATGGTACCGGACAGGCGGTTTTTGACCGCGCGGCCATGATTGCAGGTAATGCATCAGCCCGGATGGTGTATTTCACATTACCGGCATCAAATAATGCTTATTCGTTTCTTCCCTCGAGTTGTGACGGAGAATTTCCACCCATGGGAACTCCGAATTATTTTGTTTATATGAATGAATCCCCTCCGTACCTGGGAGTGTTTGAGTTTCATGTTGACTGGTCGAATCCATTAAATTCCACATTCGGGAATTATCTTCAGTTACCTGTAACCGCATTCAATTCAAACCTGGGAGGGATCCCCCAGAAAGGGACAACCACTCCGGCTGAAGTCCTGTCGGATCGCCTGATGTACAGGCTGCAGTTTCGCAAGTTCAGCGACCACTGGTCTATGGTATGCAACCATACCGTGAACGCGGGATCCAACATCGCCGGTGTTCGCTGGTATGAGTTGAAGAAACCTTCAGGGAACGCCTGGACTGTTTACCAGCAGTCAACGTATGCCCCGGGTGACGGGAAATGCCGCTGGATGGCTAGTACTGCAATGGATACAGCAAATAATATAGCTCTCGGGTTCTCAATTTCGGGCAGTACCATGTATCCTTCTATCAAATATGCAGGAAGGATGAAGAATGATGCACTGAATACAATGTCGCTTCCCGAAAGGGGAATTGTATACGGCAACGGGTCAAATACAGCAATGGACGGGGGGAATACCTGCCGCTGGGGAGATTACAGCTCTATGACGGTCGACCCTTCTGATGGGACCACGTTCTGGTACACCCAGCAATATCTAGCCGGTATGGGCACAAACTGGCTTACGAGAATTGCATCTTTTAATTTTTTCAATATTCTGAGTGTCGCTGCTACAGCCAATCCTTTTTCGATCTGCCAGGGCGACACCACCCTTCTTAACTGTCTTGTTGCAGGCGGCTCAGGTACATATACTTATTCATGGACATCAAACCCGGCCGGGTTTGCATCAACCCTGAAAAATCCGGTAGCAGCACCCCAGGTTTCGGCTATGTTTATCGTTTCTGTCAGTGACGGGACAAAAACCGTGATAGATTCTGTTTATTTAACTGTTCATAGCAAAGCCACGGCTTTTGCCGGTAATGACACGATCTATTGTTCTTATGTACCTGAAATTACGGTTCATGGCAGCGCCACTGAATATAATGAGACTCTGTGGATGACTCTTGGTGACGGCTATTTCTCCGACCCGATGAACCAGGTCACCCGGTATTTTCCCGGGACCCAGGATAAATTAACCGGTGTTGATTTAATATTCGCAGCTCATTCTACCTCACCTTGCCAAGGTGTGACTTATGACACAGTTCATATTTCATTTGATGAATGTACCGGTGTTAATACGATATCAAAAGATTTTACAGTGAGTGTTCAGCCCAACCCTTCGAAGGGTTCGATTGACCTGCGGATGAGTAATCCCGGGACTCAAACTGTGAGTATTGATATTACTGATCTTACAGGACGTGAGCTTTACAGGAAAACATATACCAACCAGGGGAATGATGTGAAAGATCATTTGAATCTCTCTATACCCGCGGGAACTTATTTATTGCATATTAAAACCACAACACTGACCCGGACGGAAAAAATAATCATTCAGTAAAAAGATCATTCCGGCTTTCTGATGTTCTAAATGCCCTGCTGCTTTCAGGATTATCTCCGGAAACAATCATCGTGATTATTATCTGCTTACAAATTTCTGAATCCTGTTGGCTGCATTTTGCCTGATATTGTAATAGTAGAACGGGTAATCAAAACTATGGTAAACTCCCTTGGGAAATCCGCTGAGAGAGTCTAATATGGCAATTCTGTTCTCATCGGCAGAAGAACAGATCAGAACACCATTTACGGTGTCAACGCGGGCATCTGCATATTGCGGTATTCTCACCCAAACGCCTTTTTTATTTGGAAAGAGTGAGCCCAGGCCTTGAGTCGTATCTGCCAGGGTTTCGTTTCTCGTCCATGTGATCGGATTGATCACAAGGCCGATCTCACCATACAGTACAGGATTAACTCCGGTAAAACCGGGAGCTTCGGTGTTATATGAAATAATCACACCCACATCATCAGGGCCTGTGGCAAATTTAAGGTGAGGATTAGCCTTAAGAAATGCCTGAGTAACCGGACCACCTATCACGTATGCTGCAATCATTCTGGCATAAACCTGGGGATTAGCCTTCAGATATCCTGATAACAGGTTGCATACTATATTTGCTCCCTGCGAATGTCCTGCCAGTATAAACGGTCGGCCATTATTGAAATTCCGGATATAATAATCGAAGGCAGCAGTTGCGTCCGTTGTGGGTATGCCTGCAATAACATTTAAGCGGTTTTCAGGAGAAGAGTTATCCTGACGGTAGAAAGGTGCGTAAACATTCGCTGCGGTGTCAAAAGCAGAAGCCTGGCGGGCAAAATCCTGGGCTGCATCTGCCATCATAATGCTGTCATCAACCGCACAGATCATTGACGTGGTATTATTTTTTGTCCAGGACGTTGTAGGGTAAAGGTAAAAGACATCAGCCTTGTAAAGCGTTGGTGGTATTGACAACCAATGTGCTGATTGCGAATAATCAGTTGCAATGGTCCCGGTTTGGTATTCAGTACTGCTCTTCGTGCAGCCAGTGCTTAATAATACCGCAATTCCCATAATTATAAAAAAGGGCTTCATGGTCCTGCTTACTGTTTTCATCCTGTTTGGAATTATTGTTTTACAAATTTCCTAATAGTTATACCTTGGCTGGTCTTTGCTTTTATGATATAAACCCCTCCCTGTAAATTAACCAGATCAATGATTGTTTTTGAACCGGCATTTTGAATTCTACTGATAATTTGCCCCTCGACAGTTAAAATTTCAAGTGTAGCTTTTTGATGGCATTCGATAGTCAGCTTATCCCTGGCAGGATTTGGAAAAACAGATATATCCGAAAAATGATTTACCTCATCAACGCCCGTGCCGAGGCAGCTTCGCATTGGAGGGCTTACCGTAACAAAAGCAGGATCAACGGTTATAATGCGGAACGAACGATTGAAAGCTGCCGCAGTTTGTACGTATCGGGTGCCGTTAGGCCGGATTTCACTGATGGTATCTCCCTTCCTGTTTGCGACAACATTCTGATGTTCATGCCCCGCAAGTAAGACGTCCACATGATTTGAATCACAAATATTAAGAAAATTGGTCCTGTTATTTTGCAGGGAGTTGGTAGCCGTATCTGCTATAACAGAAGCAGTATACGGGCTGCCATCAGAGTTTGTGCCGACTGCATTAACAGGGGGATGATGCATTGCGATGATTTTCCTCTTGCTGCTGTTGTTTCGGAGGATATTCCTGAGCCAGCTGCATTGTGCATTTGAAAGCCCGGTTCCCATGATGAGTTCAGGATTGGGGGGATAACCGTACGGGCTGTCATGTCCTGAACGCATACACACTATAACGGCGGAAGCAGTTTGAATCACATAATCCGTATCAGGTGTAATATAGTGTGGATAATAAAAAAGCGTGTCATTTGATATCGGTATATGGATTGAATCGAATCCCGTCCAGTACTCATGGTTTCCCGGTGTGAAATATATCGGTATGGTTTTGGCAGAATCTATAAAATATGCCCCGGCGGCAGGGTTTGTAAGTGATGGTGGGAACAGGTGTTGTGTAATTGCAGGATACATGCCCAGTGGCTGCATGTTGCCTATGTCGGAAATATCCCCTGTAACAAGAACAAACGAGGGCTTAGGGTTAAGCCTGGCAAATTCTTTTATGGCACATTGGAAGTACTGTGCATTGGTGTCAGAGTTCGCGGCAGGGGTGGTTGACACATGCATGTCGCTCAGATGAATAAAAGAGAACTGGGCAAAGGAACCCAGGGTTGTTATACAGGCGACTACTAAAAGTAAAATTTGCTTTTTCATGCTCTATCCTTAGTGTTTTGTAAAGGTACAATATTGTAATGCTTATTACAAGACAAAGCTTTTTCCCTGAGTTGGCCAGATGAACAAATATTTTCAGAGGAGGATGGTCGATCAAAAGGAGTTACCAGGTTCAGCAACCAATATTGATTTTTTGCGTCATATACTCACAAACCTCAGGGATCTGAATTATGGACATATCAATACAAGGTGTTTCAAAAAAGTACAGAGGCAATAAATTCGGCCTGAAAAATTTTAACCTGGAGCTTAACAACGGGATTATGGGCCTGATCGGGCCAAACGGAGCGGGTAAATCGACGCTCATGCGTATCCTTGCAACGATATCGAGACCGACAGAAGGCAAAATCACTCTTGACGGCATTGATATTGTGAAGTGCCCCGATACCGTAAGGAAAGTACTCGGTTACCTTCCCCAGGATTTCGGTGTATACCCTAATCTCACGGCAATGGAATTCCTTGAATACATTGCAGCAATTAAAGGGTTCACAGGGAAAAGTATAAAACCAAGGATTGAAGCCCTGCTCGAAGAGCTCAACCTCACCACGGTCAGGAACAGGCCAATCGGGACTTATTCGGGAGGCATGAAGCAGAGAATAGGCATCGCACAGGTACTGATAGGTGATCCTAAACTGCTGATCCTCGATGAGCCTACAGTCGGTCTCGATCCCGAGGAGAGAGTGCGTTTCCGTACCCTGCTTACCGAACTGTCGGGGGAACGTGTTGTTATCCTTTCATCCCATATTGTATCAGACATTGAGACGATGGCGAGCGATGTCACCATAATATTCCAGGGCAGGGTACTTGAGCACAGCTTCTCAGCGGAGAAGGGAAGTCTTGAAGACACCTACCTCAAAGTAATTGCACTTGCAAAAAGCGGGGGGAAGCATGTTCTCTGATTACTCTGCAGGCAGCATCTATCATATAGCCAGGGCTGATTTTCTGCAGAGGATCCGCAGTTATTATTTCCTCATTGCTATTGGCGTCTGCGTGTTCATCATTTATTCATTTGTTCCTGCCCTTGATGCAGGTTATAAAATAGTTTCGCTGGGCAACTATAGGGGATTCTACAATTCGGCATGGATAGGGAGCATGGTTTCAATGTGCGTTCCATTTTTTGCATTGATAGGCTTTTACCCGATCAACAATGCTGTTAAACGGGACCTGGATACAGGTGTGGGGCAGATCATAGCCACAACCCGTA
>JAPLDN010000169.1 GCA_026391755.1 Bacteroidota bacterium | reverse complement strand
GATATTTTTGAATTCTCTTCGAAGAACATGCCAAAATTCAATTCAATTTCTATCAGCGGTTATCATATGCAGGAAGCCGGTGCGACATGTGACATTGAGCTGGCTTACACCCTTGCCGACGGCCTTGAATACCTCAGAACGGGGATTAATGCCGGGATGGATATTGACACCTTCGCCCCCAGGCTTTCATTCTTCTGGGCTGCCGGCATGAACCATTTTATGGAAATTGCCAAAATGCGTGCCGGTCGGATGCTTTGGGCCAAACTGGTAAAACAGTTTAATCCGAAGAATCCCAAATCCATGGCATTGCGCACCCACACCCAAACATCCGGCTGGAGCCTGACCGAACAGGATCCGTTCAATAATGTTGCCAGGACCTGTATTGAAGCCCTGGCAGCTGCATTGGGCCATACACAGTCGCTGCATACAAATTCACTTGACGAGGCCATCGCCCTGCCAACCGATTTCTCGGCCCGTATTGCCCGGAACACCCAATTATACATCCAGGAAGAAACCCAGGTTTGCAAATCTCTCGACCCATGGGCAGGATCGTATTATGTGGAATCCCTCACAAATGACATTGCTCACAATGCATGGCGCCTTATCCGGGAGGTAGAGGAACTGGGTGGAATGGCTAAAGCCATTGAAACAGGCATCCCTAAAATGAGGATAGAAGAAGCAGCGGCAAGAAAACAGGCGAGAATAGATTCAGGTAAAGACAGGATCATTGGTGTGAATATGAACCGCCTCGAAAAGGAAGATCCCATAGATATCCTTAATATTGACAATACAGCTGTAAGGGAATCCCAGATCAGGAGACTTGACCAGCTTAAGGCTTCAAGAAATAACGAAGATGTTAAGGATGCACTTGATGCGCTTACACGTTCAGCAGAAACTGGTGAAGGGAATCTGCTTGCGTTGTCGGTAGATGCGGCACGTAAACGTGCCACCCTGGGTGAAATTTCATTTGCATTAGAAAAAGTATTTGGGAGGTATAAAGCTGTGATCCGTAGTATTTCAGGAGTATATTCTTCGGAGTCGGGCGATAGCGAGTCATTCAAAAAGGCGCGTACCCTGGCTGATAAATTTGCCGAAATGGAAGGCCGCAGGCCAAGGATCATGATCGCAAAGATGGGCCAGGACGGCCATGACAGGGGAGCCAAGGTGGTTTCAACCGGTTATGCCGATATTGGCTTCGACGTAGATATTGGACCCCTTTTCCAAACCCCGGCAGAATCTGCAAAACAAGCTGTGGAAAACGAGGTCCACATACTCGGTGTTTCCAGTCTAGCTGCAGGTCATAAAACCCTGGTACCTCAGGTCATCGAGGAGCTGTCAAAACTGGGGAGGGAGGATATCCTGGTGATCGTGGGAGGAGTAATCCCTCCCCAGGATTATGAATTTCTTTACAAAGCCGGTGCGGCCGCGATTTTTGGTCCGGGGACAGTGATCTCCGATGCAGCCATTAAGCTTTTGGATATTCTTATTGAAAGCAGGAAGTAAAACTGCCTTCGTATGATCCCTGAAGAAATAGAACGATACTGCGAGGCACATTCAAGCCAGGAACTTTCCTTTCTGGCTTCCCTCAATCGAGAGACCCACCTGACCCAGGTGTATCCGCGCATGATCTCCGGGCCTATGCAGGGAACCCTTCTCCGTTTCATCTGCCGTATGATCAAACCTGAAAAGGTGCTTGAGATAGGCACATTTACCGGGTATTCGGCAATCAACCTGGCCCTGGGCTCGGCAAAAATGGTCCATACGATAGAAATCAATCCTGAACTGGAAAACATCATCCGCAGGTATCTGAAAGAAGCAGGTATTGAAAACCATGTGACTCTGCATATAGGGGAGGCAATGAAGATCATCCCAACATTAAACGAATGCTGGGACCTTGTTTTTATTGATGCCGACAAACCGAATTACCTCAATTATTACAACCTGGTTTTTCCCATGGTAAGGCAGGGTGGATGGATACTGGCCGATAACGCCTTATGGGACGGGAAAGTGTTAACAGCAGACACTAGCGATAAAGATACTCTTGGTATTATCGAATACAATGAATTCGTTCAGAAAGATCCCAGGGTTGAGAACCTGCTCCTTCCTTTCCGCGACGGGCTTATGATTGCCAGGAAAATCTAACCGACTTTATAATCGTACTTCACCTGGGCGAGTTCTTCGTTGGCCTTAACGATCTTCTTCTTCAGGTCTTCTTTGAATTTCAACAGGTTCTGATACAGGGCAGGATCGGAGCCGGCAAGTATTTCAACGGCAAGAATAGCAGCGTTCATGGAAGCATTTATACCAACCGTAGCAACAGGGATACCCGGGGGCATCTGTACAATGGAAAGGAGAGAGTCGAGGCCTTCAAGGGTTGCTTTTACAGGCACACCGATCACCGGTACCGACGTCATAGCGGCGATCACCCCCGGCAGATGGGCGGCCATCCCTGCAGCGGCAATGATAACCCTGATACCGCGATTGTGTGCGGCTTTTGCAAATTCTTCAACTTTCTCGGGCGTGCGGTGGGCCGACAAGGCGTTGATTTCAAAAGGCACCTGCATATCGTTCAGGAACTTTGCTGCGGCTTCCATAACCGGAAGATCAGAAGTGCTTCCCATGATAATACTTACCAATGCTTGCATAATTTTTCGTTTTTTACAAAATTAGACAGAAAAACAGATTTCACTAAAAATAAAAACAATGAAAAAATGCCTGACTCTTATTGCAGCTGCATTCATCCTGGGACTTGGAACTACAGGTTTTGCGGCACAGATCAATGATTTCACAGCCCTCATGGATGCCCTCAGAAAAGGAGAAACTGTAAAGGTTGTGATGAAATATGTGAAATGCCAACTGATTTCCGAGGGGGTGGAACAGGAAAAATCACCCGATGCAACGGGAGGAATGACGATTGAAGCCTGGGAATATTTTGAAACAGGAGTAGTCCATAACAAGCAGGCTTTTGTCACATTCTCGGTGTCTTCACTTATCCAGAATCCCAAAAGCAAGGGATATGTATACGACTATGTAAAAGTGAGGATCAACGCCGACAATACCGTAAAGATTCTGGCCCGGTATATAAATCCGAAGAATTATAAAACGGTCATGGATGAAACCTTCACGGGCATTATTAATGACGGAAAAAACGAAGGGGGAGTCTTTCTTTACTAACTTTGTTAAATGCTTAGTACAAATGGCAAAACCTCCCGGATTAAGGTCAGGGATAAATTCTTCAATCTTTACCTTGAGAAGGAAAAGATTGACAGGATAGTCAGCGGTATTGCTACATGCATTGACCTTGATTATCAGGGAAAGAACCCGCTATTCCTGGGTGTTCTCAACGGGGCATTTATTTTTGCTTCCGACCTTCTGAGGAAGGTAAAGATCCCCTGCGAAATATCATTTGTCAAATATTCTTCATATCAGGGCATGGCAAGCGGGGAAAAAGTCAACAGGATTATAGGCCTTAACGAAACTATCCGGGGCCGGGAAATAATTATCGTGGAAGATATCGTGGATACAGGTTTAACCATGGCAAAACTGCTCGGTGACCTTAAGGCATTTGAACCTGCAAGCGTGAAAATAGCCAGTTTTTGTTTTAAAAAGGAAGCTTTCAGGGAGAATTTTACCATTGATTACTGCGGATTGGAGATCCCTGATTTATTTGTTGTAGGATATGGACTGGATTACGACGGAGCGGGCCGGAATTTTCCTGATATTTACCAGTTGGATGAAACTCAGTGATATACTAACATAAATTGATAAGTAATGCATAACCTGATTTTATTTGGACCCCCGGGAGCCGGTAAGGGAACCCAGGCAATTAAAATTGCTCAAAAATATAACTGGAAGCATATTTCAACCGGTGATATCCTCCGCGCTGAAGTGGGGCAGGGAACTCCTCTTGGCTTGCAGGTAAAAGCCGTAATGGAGGCAGGGCACCTGGTTTCGGATGAACTGCTGATTGAAATTATCAGGTCGGTATTCCTCAAGAATGAAGATGCTGAAGGATTTGTTTTCGACGGATTCCCACGCACGCTCAACCAGGCCCATGAACTCGACAAGTTGTTATGCCGGCTGAATCATTCGGTGAAACAGGTCCTGTCACTGGAGGTTGACGAAGAAGAACTTGTTAAACGCCTGTTAAAGAGGGCCAGGGAACAGGGCCGGGTGGATGATACCGAAGAAGTTATTAAAAACCGGCTGGTACAATATCATAAACATACCAAGCCCCTGCAGCAATATTACCAGGATAAAGGTATCTATACCGAAGTTTACGGAGTAGGGGGGATTGACGATATCTTTGAAAGCCTTTGCAAAGCGATCAGGAAATAAGAATTTTAAATATATAGTTTTCATGTCTGAATCAAACTTTGTCGATTATGTAAAGATCTTCTGTGCTTCCGGTAATGGAGGTGCGGGGTCGAAACACTTCCTGAGGACCCGGCTGACCGCCAGAGGAGGCCCCGATGGAGGTGACGGAGGCAGGGGAGGCCATGTTATCCTTAAAGGGAACAGTCAGCTATGGACTTTACTGCACCTGAAATTCACCAAGCATATCCGCGCAGGCCATGGAGTGAACGGGGCAAAAAGCCTGCAAACAGGTGCATTCGGCAAGGACATTACTGTTGAAGTCCCGCTTGGCACTGTGGCAAGGGATGCCGAAACCATGGCTTTCGAATGCGAGATCACCGAGGATGGACAGACCCATATCCTTGTACCCGGCGGAAGAGGCGGACTCGGAAACGATCATTTCAAATCGGCCACTCACCAGGCTCCCAGGTATGCACAACCGGGTGAACCGGGACTAGAAGGTTGGAAAATACTGGAGCTGAAGCTGCTTGCCGATGTGGGGCTCGTTGGTTTCCCCAATGCAGGGAAATCCACACTTTTATCGGTAATATCTGCCGCAAAACCCGAAATAGCTGATTATCCTTTTACAACCCTTGTTCCCAACCTCGGAATAGTGAAATACCACGACAACAGGTCCTTCGTCATGGCCGATATACCCGGAATCATAGAAGGGGCGCATGAAGGGAAAGGTATCGGCTTAAGATTCCTGAGGCATATTGAACGAAACTCGGCCCTGCTCTTCATGGTCCCTGCCGACAGCGATGATATCCGCCGCGAATACGAGATATTACTGAAGGAACTTGAAATGTACAATCCCGAATTGCTTGATAAATCAAGGATACTGGCGATTACAAAATCAGATCTCGCCGATGAGGAAATTGTAAGTGAACTAAAAAAGGAACTTCCGCAGGATATTCCTTACGTGTTTATTTCATCGCACAAGAAAACCGGCTTGCTCAAACTCAAGGGAATGCTTTGGGATGCGTTGAATATCTGATATCAGATATCGTATTTCCGGTTAATTCAAACATTACTCTATGCTTGAGAAACTTCTGGCATTCGACCGTTCTCTTCTCCTGACCCTTAACGGGCTTCATACCTCCTGGCTTGATCCGCTTATGTACTGGGCCAGCAATCCTCTTATATGGCTTCCGCTTTTCATTGGTCTCATGATTCTTGTAATTAATACATTCCGCTGGAAAACTATAACTGTCCTGGCTGCCGTGGCAGTAATGATCACCGTTTCAGATCAGTTATCCAACCTGGTAAAGGATAATACTCAAAGATTAAGACCTTCTAATGAACCTGCGCTTGTGGCAAGCATCCATATCGTTAAAGAATACAGGGGAAGCGATTTTGGATTTTACTCGGCCCATGCCTCGAACACCTTTGCCCTGGCCGTATTTCTTATCATCCTGTTTCAGAAACGGTACAGGTACCTGTATCTTCTTCTCACAGGCTGGGCTTTACTGATGAGCTATACCAGGATTTACCTGGGTGTTCATTATCCGGTCGATGTATTAAGCGGTGCAGCCATCGGCAGCATGCTCGGATGGTTTACCGGGAGGATTACGGTTTATCTCTTATCCCTTCAGGGGAAGGGGATCAATCCAGTTTAAACACCAGGCCGATATTTGCATAAGTCGAGTTATATCCGAACTCCCCGTAAACCCCAAGTTCAGGGGTAAAGAAGTACGAAGCCCCGAAGAAAACTCCGAAATAGGGATAGAACGGTGTCGGAGAATGGTATCCTTCATTGGCGTCATGGCTGTTCATACAAAGCCCGAAGCCAAGGGGAACGCCGGCATAAGTATCCAGGCCTTTCACTTCCCAGCCGTAATGATAAGCGCTCCTGGCTCCCACAATAAAATTAAACCAGTTCTCGTGCCAGCCGTTACCGTATGTATTCCAGAAATATGAAAATGTAGCTTCAGCTCCGAGGGTGATCACCCCCGGGCCCACTTCCCACATTCCTTTTTCGAATGAGAATTTTGCAGCAGGTCCAAAGCCTGATCCGTTACCGAAAAAAGGAGTACCGGCGCCAAAACCTGCATTAAGAAGCCATGTATCTTCCTTCATCGGGCTCATAGGTCCATTCTGTGCGTTCACTGATGGGATTACAAATAAAACAACAAGACTTAAGGTGAATCGCAGGATGAGTTTTTTTGTGTTCATGACAAGAAAAAAATTAGCTGTCCGTTTTTAATTGATTCAATTTAAAAACGACAAGAGAAAGAAAAAAGTATAAAGAATTCAATGCCTGAGGGCGGCAAGCCGGGTAAAAAGTTCAATCTCCCCGGGGCTGAGGTTCTGAGGGATGTCAATGATGATCTTAAGATAAAGATCTCCAAATTCATTTTTCTTCCTGTAAACGGGCATCCCTAATCCTTTCATACGCAGGACCTTCCCATTCTGGGTTTCCTTCGGGATTTTCATTGTAACATTCCCTTTAGGCGGATGAACATTTACCTCTCCTCCGAGTACTGCCATATACAAGGGTACATGCAGGTCACAATAGAGATCATTCTCCCTGATCTCGAACATGGGATCAGGCAGGATCTTCACATGCATATACAGGTCACCGGGCTCACCGCCCCTCCTGCCCTGGGCTCCTTTACCTTTAACACGCAGCACCTGGCCGTCATAAACACCCTGGGGAATAGTAACACTGAGCTGCTCGTCTCCCAGGGTGATCATCCGTTTCGACCCCTTGTAGGCACCTTCAAGGGTAACCTCAAGACTCGCTTCATAATCCTGGCCTTTCACAGGCCTTCCCCCCGAACGTCCCCTGCCCTGGCCTGAATAAGCTCCTCCGAAATCCTGGTCCGGATAAGCTCCTCCAAAAAATGAATTGAAGAAGTCCGAAAAATCAGACCCTCCAAAGTCTTCGGCACTGTATGTACGGGAATAGTTTTTCCCGCCTCCCTGTCTTGCCCACTGGCTGAAGTCAGCACCCTCGCCGGAGGTCTGCTCATATTGTTTCCAGTTCGACCCCAGGGTGTCATATTTTTTTCTTTTCTCCGGATCCTTCAGGACTTCGTATGCTTCTCCCATCTCCTTGAATTTCTCTTCGGCCTGTTTATTGCCGGGATTTTTATCGGGATGGTATTTCACCGCCAGTTTTCGGTATGCTTTTTTGATCTCAGCCTCAGTAGCGGTTTTTGAAACACCTAAAAGGCTATAATAATCCTTGAAATCCATTACTTAATGTTTAATCGGTCGTTGTTAGTTTAATAGGGATCAGGACCATCATAAACCCTTTATGGGCAAGACGGTTCTGCAAAGTTAACTGAGTCTGGCTATGAAGCATCCTAGTAAGTGAAGACGGGCTGGAAAAAATTGCATTCCCGATGAAGAATATAACCCTATTATATTTGTGCACCACTTTTTTCGAAAGTTCCTTTACCTCATCTGCTATATCCGTACCTATGGCATAATAGCTGTCGGCAAAACACCCGTAAGCCCGGGCAAGATCTTCGTATTTTTTCAGATTATATTTAACGTCTTCTTCTAGGTTCTGAAGCTCAGCCTCGCCTTTAAAAGTACCGGAATCTACCATTCCGACAGAGATAAAGATAAAGTTCTTGTATTTCTCAAAATCTTCACGGATTTTAAGAAAGGTGTTGATCCCGATCCCGTTGAAATCGTTCACACATATGCATGCAGTATGCATGTCTGGATTAAATTCGGGAGGTTCCCTGTGGGATTTCTCAAATCCAAGAATGGCTCCTTCAACCTGGCGGAACATCTTCTGGTCAAGCTGGCTGAGCAGTTTGGCGGCTTTATCATAATGGCCTTTTACCTTTACCACAAAAAGAATGAGGCTGGATGTTATCAATATAGTAAGCCATCCGCCTTCCCCGAATTTTATAAAGAGCACAGTGCACAGAATACTCAAAGTAAGGAACAAACCAAGTCCGTTAATTAGAAGTTTGGTGAACCAGCCATCTTCCTTTTTCTTAACCTGCCACCAATGACGGACCATTCCAGCCTGTGAGAGGGAAAAGGTTACAAACACATTGATACTATACAGGACTATAAGGGTGTTTACACTTCCGCCGGTTACCAGGAGAATGAATGCAGCGGAAACTGCCATGAGGATTAATCCGTTCTGGGTCACAAGCCGGTCGGAGAGAACCGAAAACCTTCTTGGGAACCAGTTATCCTGGGCCATGTTTGATATTACCCTGGGACCATCGAGGAAACCTGTTTGAGCTCCGACGAATAGCAGGGCTGCTTCAGAAAGCAGGGTAATGACCACAAAGGGCCCACCTACCCAGCTGTACCATCCGGCTGTCATAGCTTCCAGAAGGTTAGCATTCATGGTTTTACCAGGAACGTGTTTCAGGTGAAATAAGGAATAGGCCACAAGCAAACCGAGGACTGTAATTCCAAGGGAGAATGCCATAAGCCGCATAGTTGCGATCCCGGTTTTAACCCTGGGTTCTTTGAGGATGACCATAGAATTGGAAACAGCTTCAATCCCTGTATAGGTCCCCGCACCCATGCTATAGGCTCTTGCAAGAATTATGAGAACGGCAAAAGTACCCATACTATGGCTTGCCTGTTTGAATTCCCTCGTTGCATCAGGGACGAGGTTGATGAAATCCCTGGTATGGAAGAAAATCGGATATATTATCGTAAAAGCGTGTGTGAGCAGGAAGACAATAAATATGGGTAATAAGGAAAAAACCGATTCTTTAATTCCCCTAAGGTTGACAAGCAGCAGCAAAAGGATAATGGTGAGTGTAACCGAAAGTTTAAGATGTTGGTAAGCCGGTGGAAAATTACTGAAAATGGCATCCACGCCACTGGCTACACTGATGGAAATCGTGAGGACGTAGTCAACGATCAATGAACATCCGGAGACCATCCCGAGCTTTGGATTCAGGAGTTTCGTGGCAACCTTATAACCTCCGCCGCCTGATGGAAAGAGCTTTATGATCTGAGAATAACTGCTGCTGATAATGGAAATAGTAAGCACTACTGCAAGGGCAATGAAAATAGTCATCCCGTGGTAATGGCCGAGGGCATTGTAAGATTCTTCAGGGCCGTAACAGGATGACGAAAGACCATCAGAGCCTAAACCAACCCATGCAAGGATTGCCACCAGGGTTACCTTCTCGAAAATATTTTCATCCTTGAGATCCCGGGCCTTGCCAACAAAGAGCTTACGTGCCCTTTCGGTAGTGCTTAACCTTTCTCTCTGTTTCATCTGAAACAAAATTAACGGGCAAAATTACAATGTTTTTTAGAGCACCGGACTTAATCTGAAA